>JAFUPO010000259.1 GCA_017481185.1 Clostridia bacterium
TATCGATACCCAGAACATGAAATTCTTCTCCGCGTTGCTGTTCCGTGTGATCTTCTCCCTGGGCTGGACGCCCTGTGTGGGCGCTTTCCTCGGTTCCGCGCTGATGCTGGCCTCCCAGCAGGGACATACGGTGCAGGGTATGCTGATGCTGCTGGCCTACTCGCTAGGGCTGGGCATCCCGTTTATTCTGAGCGCTGTGCTCATCGACTATCTCAAATCTGCCTTCAATTGGATCAAAAAGAACTACAAGGTCATCAATGCCGTCAGCGGCTGCTTGCTGATCCTGATTGGCATCCTGATGGCGACCGGTACGCTCGGACGACTGCTGAGCCTGCTCAGCTAATGAGGTGACAATGATGAAGAACAAGAATACATTGCTGATAATCCTGCTGCTTTTCGTTCTCCTGCTCGGCGGCGCATATGTGCTGTACAGCAGGCTCGGGCAGGATATAACCACTGAACAGATGATCGTTCACGCCACATCCCAGCCCACCGCCAAACCTTCAACGGATGAGGTGGTTCCGCAGGGTGAACCAGCTGCGGCGACTGATGCCCCTGCGGAGGATGAACCTAAAGACATCCCTGCGCCTGACTTTGAAGTGATCGACAAATCAGGACGCCCTGTGAAGCTGAGCAGCTTCTTCGGCAAGCCTATCGTGCTGAACTTCTGGGCAAGCTGGTGCGGCCCGTGCCAAAGAGAAATGCCCGATTTCAACAAGAAGTATGCAGAGCTTGGCAATGACGTGCACTTCGTTATGGTCAACATGACTGACGGCGGACGCGAAACCATTGAAACAGCTTCTGCCTTTATTGAAAAAAACGGATACGATTTCCCCGTGCTGTTCGATACCAAATCCGAAGCGGCTATGGCCTATGGCGCCTATTCTCTGCCGACTTCCTTCTTCATCAACGCTGACGGATATGTGATCGCACAGGCTGTAGGCGCCATTGACGCCGCGACTCTCCAAAGGGGTATTGACATGATTGCCAACTGATAGTATTAAGCAAATGAGGGCAAAACGAAAGCTGTATTGCAGCTGCCACAATCAGGGATTGTATTATTTTTAAGCCTTTCCGCAAACCAAAAAATCCATCGCCGCATATGGCGATGGATTTTTCATTTGTCGCAATTGTGGGCTTTAAAGGGATGTTAGCCCGCAGGAAGTGTTCACATTTTCAGCAAATCGATGAAGCGTGTCGGCCTCATAGAAGCGGTAACCCCCCGCAAAGTTGTAGCAGTCAAATCCATTTTGAGATAGGATGCGGCAGGCCAGGTAGCTGCGCAGGCCGCTTTGGCACATAACATAAACAGGGCTGCGGGCAGGCAGCGCGTCCAAGCGATCCCTCAGATCATCCAGAGGGATGTTTACAAAGCCCGGCGCATGGCCCCGAGCATATTCCTGAGGGGTGCGGGTATCCAGCCGCGTGGCATTTGCAGGCAGACAGTTTAGATGTTCAAAATAAAACTGCTTGACCTTGCCCCTTTCTACGTTTTCGGCAATAAAACCGGCCATATTCACCGGGTCTTTAGCGGAGGAAAAGGGCGGCGCATAGGCCAAATCCAAATCCTTTAAACCTAATACGTTCATCCCCGCCTGCATAGCTGTAGCAATCACATCCAGCCGCTTATCCACCCCATCAAAGCCTACGATTTGTGCGCCCAGGATGCGGAGGGTGCCCTTCTCATATAAAAGCTTAATGGTCATCGCTCTCCCGCAGGGGTAATAGCCCGCGTGGCTGTCCGGTGACAAAAACAATTTCTGATAGGCTAGCTTGGCTGCCTTGGCTGCCTTTTCATTGAGGCCCGTGAAGGCAATCGTCATATCAAAAACCTTGATGACCGAGGAACCATAAGAGGCCTTATAAAAGCTGGAGCCGCCGCAAATATTATCCGCTGCAATGCGGCCCTGCTTGTTGGCAGGCCCCGCCAGGGCAATGAGCACCTCCTTGCCTGATACCCCATGGCGCACCTGCACAGCATCGCCAACGGCATAAATGTTAGGATCAGACGTTTGCATCCGGGCGTTGACCAAAATGCTATCCTTCAAGCCCAAGGTCAGCCCCGCCGCCTTGGCCAGGGCTGAATCAGGGGTTACGCCAACGGCCAGCACCACCAAGTCTGCTTCAAGCGACGGCGCATTTGCAAGGCTGATCCTCACGCCCTCCGTTAGGGCCTCAAAGCCGGTGACCTGAGCATCCAAACGTAAGGTGATCCCCATTTGCTGCATCTTAGCGTGAAGAAAGGGGGCCATATCCTCATCCAAAGGCGCCAGAAGCTGGCTGCCCCTTTGGATAACGGTTACCTGTGCGCCAACCCTGGTCAGGTTTTCGGCCGTCTCTAAACCGATAAAGCCGCCGCCGATAACTACAGCGCTGCGGGGCGGGCGCTTTTCAATGTGCTGCCTGAGAGCCAGGGCATCTTCCACAGTGCGCAGGGTGAACACCCTGGGGCTGTTGATACCTGGCAAGGAGGGGATCACCGGCTTAGCGCCCGGAGAAAGCAGCAGCTTATCATATCGTTCTTCAAAAGATTGGCCTGTGCTGAGATCCTTTACCGTTACGGTACGCCGCTGCCGATCAATAGCTGTCACCTCATGGCGTGTTTTGGCATCGATTCTGAAACGAGCAAAAAAGCTTTCAGGCGTTTGCAGGGTCAGCGCCTCCGCGTCCTCTATCACGCCGCCCACATAATAGGGCAAGCCGCAGTTGGCGTAAGAGATATGGCCTGTCCGCTCAAATAGGGTGATCTGAGCCTTTTCATCCAATCGGCGGATGCGGGCAGCTGCCGAAGCGCCTCCAGCTACGCCTCCTACGATAATGATCTTCATAGCAGCCCTCCTGAGAAATGTTGTTGATTAAATATAGTATACACCTAATGCCAGTATTTTCAAGCAATCAAAAACCTCCCTTTCGGGAGGGATAGAATCACTTTTTTGCCACATAAGCCAAGCCGATGGAATCCGTACCCAAATGGGTGCCGATAATGCCGTTTACCTGGCAAAGGCGGATATTTTTCATGCCATAGCGCTGAGCGGTTTTAACCATAAAATCTTCACCCAGCGTACGGCTAGAGGTATAGCCAAATAGCACCGGAAAGCTAGGATCCAGTTCATCCTCTTCCATGCGCTTGTAGGCCATTGAGACACCTGCCTTCATTCCCCTAGCCTTGCCCAGGGCCTGAATGATCTTGTGCTTTACGGTAATCACTGGCTTGATACCCAGTGCGTCTCCCAAAATAGCCATGGCCGGAGGGATGCGCCCTCCTTTTTTCAAGTACACCAGAGAACCGATAACGCCGATGACCACCACCCGATCCCGAAGCAGAATCATCTCATGAGCAATGGCTTGAACGCTCATGCCTTCATCCCGCAAGCGGCAGGCGTGTTCCACTAGCATTCGCTGGGCCATCACAGCTGTCTTGCTGTCCACGATGGTGATGCGGGGATAATCCGCCATCTCCTTGGCCACATGGGCAGATTCCTTGGTGCCGCTAAGGCCAGAGGAAAGGGTAATGACCAGCACGTCATCCTGAGCCTTCTTAGCCTCCAGATAAATATCCAGATAAGCCTGAGGCGAAGGGCGGCTCGTAATCGGAAGCTTTTCGGCTGCTCTGAGCTTTTCATAAAAATGATCATAATCTTCAGAGGTGCTCATGGGACAAACGCCATCTTCAAAAGCGGTTTCCAGAGGAATCAGGTGTATTTTTAGGCGCTTCGCCTCCTCCGCCGTTATATCTGAGGCGGTATCGGTGACGATGCGGACCATTCCGGCAAGACCTCCATTGTTCGAATTTGCACACTAAATATTACCAATATCAGGATGAATTTGTCAACCCAAATGCTCCTGGGGATCTCGGAGGTTGCGTTTAATGACATAACCTCTTACTCATTTTATTGGCGAAATGTTAACGCAATATTAATTTCCAAATAATTAAAAAATATCCGGTCAACCACTGTGACCGGATAAAGAATTCAGCAAAGCTCTTGAGCCAGGGCTTCGATTTGCATACGGTTTTCCTCATTGAGGGCGGAAAGAATCTTTACGGTGGTTTGGGCAAAGGTCAAGTCCTTGGCGCTTTCCAGCATCCCCTTCATCACTTTAGCGGCCATAGGCGCCCAGGAACCGTTTTCTATCAAAGCTACGGTACGGTTGCGGAAACCACGCTCCGTTAAGTGATGAATGAATTCCTTCATCGGGGGGAAAATGTCTGCGTTATAGGTGGTGGTGGCCAGCACCAGTTTGCCATATCGGAAGGCATCCTCCACCGCCTCGGCAATGTCGCAGCGGGCCAGGTCGCTAACAGCCACCTTCACGCCCTTTTCCTTAAGCTTCTCAGCCAGCAGCTCCAAAGCTGCTTTGGTGTTGCCGTACACGGAGGTGTAGGCGATAGCAACCCCTTCGCTTTCCACGCCGTAGGAGGACCAAATATCATACAGATTCAGATAATAGCTCAGATTTTCAGTAAGCATCGGGCCGTGGAGGGGCGCGATGATCTGAACATCCAACTTGGCTACCTTCTTCAAAAGAGCCTGCACTTGGGCGCCGTACTTACCCACGATGCCGATGTAGTACCGACGGGCTTCACAAGCCCAATCCTCTTCCACATCCAGGGCGCCAAATTTGCCAAAGCCGTCTGCAGAGAATAGCA
>JAFUPO010000015.1 GCA_017481185.1 Clostridia bacterium
ATGAAAGCCATGTTTTGGTAGATGGCGTTGGCCGTGCCCCGATACCATTCGCCCACCTTGCCCTTCTGGTAGGGAGGCAGAACAAACACGCCGCCGTTGGTCAGGTCCAGATCCCAGGGGGCGCCGGAGCCGATATAGGCGTTAAGCTCAAGGGGCTGATACTGGGTCAAAACACCCACCACGTCGATGCCGCTGTTGGTGCAGTTAGACAGCGGAAAGTCGATGATGCGGTACTTGCCCCCGTAGGGAACGGCGGGCTTAGCCATGTTCTGGGTCAGAATACCCAAACGGCTGCCCTGGCCGCCTGCCAGCAGCATCGCGACGCATTGCTTTTTTCTCATGGGGAAACACGCTCCTTTGTGCCAATTGCCTTGGCGTTATTCATTGGGTCTTGCGTTTCTTATAGGGCGGGATGTACCCGCGCCGTATCAAACCCGCGCCAGCCAACGCCAGCTGCGGGTGAAATACCGTTCAAATAAATCTCATGCAAAGGCAGCGGTGAATGCCTTCACCGCTGGCAGCACGAAACAAGCGCGGCAAAGCCGCAGGCCCTTTGTGTTCATTGTAATGGAAGCTGG
Organism: Clostridia bacterium; assembly: GCA_017481185.1. The sequence continues at coordinate 579 of JAFUPO010000015.1, forward strand.
GTGCAAACGTCAAGGCTTTCCGGGCCATTTGGGAAAGCCGAGTTTACATTTTCAGCATGACGCGCTGGTCATCCCTCATACACTCTATCACGTTCTAACGGTTTACTTCGACGTTTCCCTCTAAATTCCTGTTACCGATTTTTAGTTAAAGGAGGAATTTTTATGGTCAGCGAGGGGCGCCGGCTTCTTTTTGCCGCCCTTTTCCTGCTAGCCACCCTGATTTGGTGGATGCTGGGCGCTCCGGCAGCTCCCAGCCAATGGGCCGCTCTGCCTTCCCAGGGGCAAATGGCCCTTCGGCAATTGCCCCTGAGAGCTCAAAGGGTTTTGAGCCTCTGGCTGGGGCAGCAGGCCTCCCCCGAGTCAGCGGCGACCCTGGTCAGCGTTTACGACCCTCAAGCCGCAGCCCTTGTTTCCCTTCCCTGGGAGGAATACCTCCTGGGAGCCGTGGCAGCGGAGATGCCTGCCAGCCATCATCTGGAGGCGCTGAAAAGCCAGGCCGTGGCCGCCCAGACCCGGCTCGTTCAGCAAATGCCCCAATGGGGCGGCTCCGGCTGCGCCACCTATTCAGAAGCTGCCATCTGCCTAAACAGCGCCTGCTGCCAGGGGTATCTGTCTCCCCAGGGGCGCAAGGAACGCTGGGGGGCGGATCAGGCGGCCTATGAAAGCCGCATCCGCCAAGCAGTTCAGGCTGCCCAGGGACTGGTGCTCACCTATGAAGGGGAACCCATCACGGTTTTATACCACGCTGTTTCCGGCGGCCGCACGGAGGATGCCCAAGCCGTGTTCAGCCAAAGCCTGCCCTATCTGGTCAGCGTGGACAGCCCCGGCGAGGAAGGCGCCGCCAAGTTTGAGACCCGCACCGCCCTTTCCTGCCAGGAGGCGGCAGCGCTGCTCAACGCCGCCTTTCCCCAGGCCCAGGCAGATCCTGCCCTGCTCAGCGCACAGTTAGCCATCCGTGAAACCTCCCCTGCTGGGCGGGCCCTAACGGTGCAGGTGGGGGAGCAGTTGGTCACTGGCCGCGAATTTCGTCAAGCCCTTTCTCTCAACTCTACCTGGCTCACCCTTCAATGTGACGAAAACACCCTCACCATCATCCAGCGAGGCTACGGCCATGGCGTGGGCATGAGCCAAGCCGGGGCCAACGCCATGGCCGCCCGGGGCAGCGACATGGCTGCTATCCTGGCCCACTATTATCCTGGCGCTACCTTGGTTCATTTGAATGATTCCAGCCTGGCAGGGGCAACCTAAGCCCCAGGAGGCGAGGATATGAAGGGTTTCTTTGCGCGGCTGCGCTTAAAGTATGAAGATTTTATGGAGCGGCAGGGCTTTTACTGGCTCTGCGGCGTGTGCGCGGCGGTAATCGTTTTTACAGCCCTGTGGACCCAGCAAAGCACCTCGCTTGTTGCGCCCCAGCCCCCGGCCCGCCAGGCCAGCGACAGCCAGGATGAAACCCTTGCGCAGGTGATCAAAACGCCCCTGCTACCGGAGCCAACCCAAGAGCCTCTGACCTTTTCAAGGCCTCTTTCAGGCAAGGCGGCCCGCGCCTTTTCCGCCTCCTCACCCGTCTATTTTGAGCACACCGGCCACTGGCAGCTCCACGCTGCCTGCGACTATGAAGCCAGTGTAGGCGAGGTGGTGAAGGCCATTGCAGAGGGAACGGTGCTTTCGAGCGATAACAGCCAGGTCGTTATCCAGCATTCCCAGGGCTATGAGAGCCGCTATCTGGGCCTCGCCTCTGCCCCCTATGTGCAGCCCGGGGATCCGGTAGCAGCCGGGCAAACCATCGGCCACGCAGGCCAGGGCCCTTTGTGGGAACAGGCCGAGGGAGCCCATCTGCACCTGGAGGTTTTCAAAAACGGCTCCCCTCTGGACCCTGAAAGCCTTTGGGACTGATCCTCGCTTGCTTTTTTCATCCATTTGCCTATAATACGTTATAATACGTCTTATATCAAGGAGGGATCCTTTTATGTGCGGCATCGTAGGCTACACCGGCCATCGGCAGGCCCAGCCCATTCTCATGGCAGGGTTGGAACGCCTGGAGTACCGGGGCTATGACAGCGCCGGCATTGCCATTATGGGCGATTGCGGCATCCAGGTCCAAAAAGCCAAAGGCCGCCTGGCCAACCTGGCAAAGCGGCTGGAAACTGCGCCCCTTCAAGGCCTTAGCGGCATCGGTCACACCCGCTGGGCCACTCATGGGGAGCCCAGCGACCTCAACGCTCACCCCCACACCGATGTGAAGGGCGACATCGCCGTGGTTCACAACGGCATTATTGAAAACCACGATAAGCTTCGCCGCTTTCTTGTTTCCTGCGGCTGCACCTTTGTTTCTCAAACGGATACGGAGGTCATCGCCCATCTGCTCCATCATCTGCACACCGGCGATATGCTGGAGACCCTCATGAAGGCCGCCGCCCTCATGGAGGGCAGCTACGCCCTGGGGGTGCTTATTAAGAGCCAGCCGGGGGTTCTTTATTGTATGCGCAAAGACAGCCCCCTTATCATCGGTCAGGGCCAGGGCGAGCAGTTCATTGCCTCAGACATCCCCGCCATCATCGCCCACACCCGGGAGATGATTCTCCTGGAGGACCGGCAGCTGGCCATGCTCACGCCTGACAGCATTTCCCTTTATGATCGCTACGGCAAGCCCCAGCAGCCCACCCGGCTCCATGTGGATTGGGATGTGGCGGCTGCCGAAAAGGGCGGCTATCCCCACTTTATGCTCAAGGAGATTCACGAGGAGCCTCAAGCGCTGGAAAAGACCTTTACAGCCCACCAAAGAACAGTCTTTCCCCTGACCCAGGCGGAGGCCAAATCCCTGACCCGGCTGACCATCGCCGCCTGCGGCACCGCCTACCACGCCGGCGTTCTGGGCCGCTGCCTGATTGAGCGGCTGGCTCGCCCCCCCGTAGAGGTGGCGCTGGCCTCCGAGTTTCGCTATCAGGATCCTCTGATGGGGCCTGGCGATCTGTTTCTGGCTATCTCCCAAAGCGGCGAAACAGCGGACACCCTGGCTGCCCTTCGTGAGGCTCAACGCCTGGGCGCCCGCACCCTGGCCCTGTGCAATGTGCTGGGTTCCTCCATCGCCCGCCAGGCAGGCAGCAGCAACGTGCTCTACACCTGGGCGGGGCCGGAGATTGCCGTGGCCAGCACCAAGGCCTACATCACCCAGGTGGAAATGCTGGTTCTTATGGCCATCGACCTGGGCTTGAAGCGGGGCTCCCTTGCCCAGAAACAAGCCGATTCCCTCCGCCATGAACTATCGCAGCTGCCTAAAAAATCCGAAGCCCTTCTTGAACAGCAGGAGGCCATTCAGCGCTTTGCCAGCCGTCACTTTGACCGCAAACACGTTTTTTACATCGGCCGCGGCATGGACTACGCCCTTGCCATGGAAGCCTCTTTGAAGCTTAAGGAAGTCTCCTATATCTTCTCCGAGGCCTACGCCGCAGGGGAGCTGAAGCACGGCACCATCGCCCTTATTGAGCCTGGTTCCCTGGTGGTAGCCATCATCACCCAGGCTCCTCTGGCCGAAAAGCTTCTCTCAAATGTGCGGGAGGTGAAGGCCCGGGGCGCTCATGTGCTGATCCTCTGCCCCCAAAGCCTGCAAGGGGTCTGCGGCCCCGAGGCTGATGAACTCTGGCTCGTTCCCGATGCACCCCAGGAGCTTTTGCCCCTGATCAGCATTATTCCCCTTCAGCTGCTAGCCTATAACATGGCCGTTTACCGGGGCTGCGATGTGGATAAACCCCGCAACCTGGCCAAAAGCGTTACGGTGGAGTAGCGAATTTTTGCGAGAGGGGTCTTTCGCTCTGACGTAATGAGTGATGCGACCGATTCCATTTCCCAATGAGGCTATCGCAACATACGAAGTCGTTTCCTGGTGTAATGTAGGGGGCATTGTATATGCCCCCGTGTGTGGGGGAGTTAAGAGTGAAGAACTAAGAGCAAAGCGTTTTGGTTTCTTATCTCCACCCGGAAGCAACCATGGAAAAGGCTTTTGCCCCTTCGGGAACTGGGGTGCAGGGGATCATCCCCTGCCTCAGCCGCCCGGGCGGATACAGGATCCGCCCCTACGACGCGATGTAGGGGGGCATTGCATATGCCCCCGTAACGTTCCACCCGGAAGAAATTATGCAACGGGCGTTGCCCCTACGGGCACTGCCCCCAGGCGCAGCCTGGCGGGCGGATACAGGATCCGCCCTTACGACGCGGTGTAGGGGGGCATTGCAT
>JAFUPO010000260.1 GCA_017481185.1 Clostridia bacterium
TGCGGGGCTGCCTTGTTGAGGCATCCTTTGCCCAGGCCAACAGCCTTGCCCTTGGGGATCGTATCACCATTGAATTAAACGGCATGGAGTGGCCCTTTATCGTTCGTGGCTTGTGTACCTCCCCTGAACACATGGTTACCACCCAGGGGGTGGCCAATGATCCCCTTCATTATGGCTTCATGATCGTCAACAGCCAGGCGCTCGCCGGTATCCCCTGGAATGAATGTGCCCTGGGCCTGGCGCCTGACGCTGACCACGACGCGCTGCGGGCCTCCATCAAGGCCATGTTTCCTCAAGCATTTGTTTTGGATCAGGATGCCCACGCCTCCACCAAGGCCATCAGCTCGGACATTGTGATGTTCTCCAACCTCTCCATCCTGTTTCCGCTGTTGGCCTTCACCGTGGCTTCTATGATCGTGCTCACCACGCTAAAGCGCCTCATTGAGAATCAGCGCTTGCAGATGGGCACCCTCAAATCCCTGGGCTATCGGGATTCAGCCATCGCCCGCCACTATCTGCAATATGCCATTTATCCTTCTCTGGCCGGGGCGCTGCTGGGCCTGTACACGGGCCGCATAAGCATCCCTTACATTCTCTGGGATCTGGAGGCCACCCGTTTCACCGTGCCCGCCCAAATGCAGGCCCCGGTTTCACTGGCCTCCTGGGGCGTATGCTTGGCGGCTGTTTTACTCAGCTGCGGAATGTGCCTTATCGCCTACCGCAACTCTGCCAAAGAAGTCACCGCAGCGCTGCTTCGGCCCAAGCCGCCCAAGGCGGGCAGCCGCCTTTTTCTGGAACGCCTCACCGGCCTGTGGGGGCGTATGGGCTTTAACAGCAAGCTGGTAGCCCGCAGCATCTTCCGCAACAAGGGCCGCACCTTCATGTCTTTGATAGGCATCCTGGCCTGCAACGCCCTGATCATCACTTCTTTGGGCCTGACAGACTCCATGCGCTACACCGTTGCCCAGTATTATGAAGGCACTGTTCAATACGACCTTCGGGCTGATCTGACCTCCCAGGCAGGTAAACTGGAGGCCTACCAGCGCCGCCTGGATGCCGCTTTGGTAGAAGGTATCATGGAAACGGCAGCTACCCTTGAGGGCGGCGACGAGCTGCGCACCTCCACCCTCGTCATCTTAGAGGAGGAGCAGACCCTGCTCCATCTGGGCAAAAACCAATCCTATGCGCCCATCGCCCCTTCCGGCATTGCCGTGACCGAAAAGCTCCAGCAGGAAATGGGCGTTGCAGAAGGGGATCTGATCACTCTCTCCTTTCCAGCTGATGATGAAAGCGTTATCCTCCCGATTGTTCAAACCCTTTACAGCAACGTAGGCCAGGGCGTTTACATGAGCCGCGGCCAGTGGGAGTCCCTCCATAAAGGCCAATTCATCCCCACGGCGCTGCTGGTAGATGACCCCGGAGCCCTATGTGTGCAGCAGCTGGAGGATCTGGATGAGCTGGATACCCTCAAGTATCCTCTTGAGCAGCAGGAAGAAACGCTATCCATCCTCAATGCTTGCCTGGGTATCTTTTCCCTCTTGGCAGCTGCCGCGCTCCTTTTGGCTTTTATTATCTGCTATAACATGGGGCTGATTAACTTTATGGAGCGCAGCCGCGACTACGCTACTCTCAAGGTGCTGGGCTACCATCAAAAGGAGATCAAGCACCTAATCATCTCTGAAAACCAGCTGGTGGCCCTGGTGGGTACGGTGCTGGGCGTTTATCCCGGTATGCTGCTCACCAACGCTGTTATGAAAAGCTGTCAGCCCGAGGGCATGGTCAATTCCGGCCATGTGAACCTCCAGTCCATTCTCATTGCCAGCGCAGTGACCTTTGCCTTCTCCTATCTGATCCAGCGTTTTTTGACCCGCAAGGTTAAGACACTGGATATGGTGGCCTCCCTCAAATCTGTGGAATGATCTGACCGAAAGGAGTTTATCATCTATGAAAAAGTTTACCGCTCTTCTTCTGGTGCTTTTGATGCTTCCCACCTTAGCCTTTGCCGAGGATCTGAGCCAGTACCCCACCGCCAGCGCCGTGGTAGAGGCTGGAACCACCCTCTATGTAACCGCTCCCTTTTCAGGCACTCTGGAGGATTTTGACTGGGCCGCGGGCGATGCTGTTTCTTTGAACGAAACTCTCTTTACCTATGAAACCCAGAAGGTCTATGCGCCCTTTAACGGCACCTTAGCCGCCCTTTTTGTTCAAAAGGGTGATGATGCTACTGCCGCGGCAAGCCGCTACGGCATGGCTGCCGCCATTGAGTCTGAGCATCCTTACCTGATTCAGGCTACTACCGCTACCGCTTACGATAAGAGCGAGAACAAGTTTATTCATGCCGGTGAACTGCTCTATTACAAGAGCACCGATAACTCCCGCATCAAGGGCACTGGCCGTGTTATCGCCGTAACCAGCGCCGGGTATACGGTGGAGGTGCTCACCGGAGATCCTGAAATTGCCGAGTCTGTCAACCTCTACCGTGACAGCGACTATATCAAGGAAAGCAAGGTGGGCAAAGGCCGCTGCCTCACGGCTGATCCCATCCCTGTGCAGGCTGCGGGCCGGGTGGTAAAGGTTCATGCTTCACAGGGTAAGACCGTTAAGACTGGAGATATACTCCTTGAAACCCTGGCTCAGGACGCTGCTCCCACGGCCGAGCTCCAAGTGAAAGCGCCCAAGGCCGGCGTTGTCATCAGCCTTAGCTGCGCTCCCGGCCAGCAGGTCTACAAGGGCCAGCTGCTGGCCACCCTGGGCGATACCTCCAACCTGATCCTGACCGCCCAGGTGGACGAGGTGGATGTGTCCGCCCTGACGGTTGGATCCACCGTGACCGCCGTCTTGGATAGCCAACCTGACACAACTTACCAGGCCACGGTGACGGAAATCTCTCAATCCGGCATCCAGAAGCAAAACGCCAGCTACTACCGGGTGGAGCTGTCCCTGCCCCAGGTGAAGGATCTGCGGCTGGGCATGAACGCTACCGTTTACCTGACCAAGTAATCATCTGAAAGGGGAATTTCTGCTATGGCATCTGCCTTTTCCCCCACCGAACGGGAAGCCATTGATAAACTGCTGGTGCAGGCGGCCCGGCAATGCGCCGCCACCATCGGTATCCGCAAAACCACCCTGGAGCAACTAACCCAGCAGGCGGGCATCTCCAAGTCAGCCTTCTACAAGTTTTACGAAAGCAAGGAGCATCTGTTCTTCCGCATCATGGAGGAATGGCACGCCAAGGTTTACAGCGCTGCGGAGGAGGCGCTGAAAACCTCTGCTGCCTTGCCTATGAAAGAGCGGGTAGCCAAGGCGCTCCTATCCGCCTTCGACGCTATGGAGCAAGGGGGCATGAACGCCGCTTTTTCACAGGAGCTGCCCTATCTTCTGCGCCGCCTGCCCCCGGAAATACTGGATGAATCCTACCGCACCGATGAAGAGCATATTGCCGCTCTCATCGATCTTTGCGGTGTCGACTTCACCGTGCCCCGTGAAACAGTGCAGGCCATGCTGATGATCCTGGTCACCAGCCTGCCCGGTCACCAGCGGATAGGCCCCCTGTACCGCCCCGCTCTGGAGCTGCTGGTTCACTCCCTCTGCGAACAGATTATTAGGTAATATATGCGAGAGAGGGGAGTTCTTTTCGAAAAAAGAACTCCCCTCTCTCGCGCTCTCACCCCAAGAAAACCATTTAATAAAAGTTTTTGAAGGGAGAGCGCGAGAGGGTGCCCTTTTTTCAAAAAGGCACCCTCTCGCATATTATTAACAATGCCATTACTCCGCGTGGGCGGCGTTGATGGCGTCGATCTGCTCCACCTTTAAAACCGGCGAGCAGTAGGGGCACTGGGTCAAAGACGCATAGGGTTCCTCGTCAAACTGCCCATAGGTGAAAATGGACAGGGGCAGAAACTTAGCCCTAACGCCGTAGCAATTTTCGCCCCGGTGATAATTCTTGCCGCCGTCATCATTATAATAGAGCAGCAGATCGTCCTCAGGGTATTCCAGCTGGCGGCCCTGGTAATCCTCCCAGATGACCAGCTTCACATTCTTTTTGGCAACGCTCTTGTAGAGCTTGTTCCAGATCCAGTTCATGTTGATGCCATCCTGGTTCTTCAGCCGCTGTACCCGGATGCAGCCATGGCTGGCGCGATTGCCCAATTTGGGCTCGGTGGTCTCGTATACCTTGGTATCGCCCCGCTTGATATGGGGCACCTCATGGAGGATGTCGCCATCATTGAAGCGGATGCCGTAGGAACAGCTGAGCTTGCCGGAGGGGAACTCGCCCACCGGGCTCACCAGGAAGAACTCGCCGGAGCGGGTCTCGTTGTAGGGATCCTCCTCGGTGCCCAGGCCGGTAGAGCACAAAAGATCCGCAATGATCTGCCCATCCTGGAAGATGTACAGCCGCTGGGTCAGCTTGTCCACCACCATGCCAAACTCGGTGTTGCCCACCTGGCGCTCCTTCAAAAGCTCGGTGGGCACATAGCCCTGGGTAAACTCGTTCCATGCCTTGATCTCAGAATAAATAAAAGAGGAAGAATAGCACTCAATCAGAGACCAGCCGTTATCCAGATGCTCCAATACGTGCACGCCCTGGCTGTAGCAAGTGATCTCCGCAATAGCCTGCGAATCCTCAGAGGGCTCAGCCCGCAGGAAAATCTGATCCTTCTGTTCACCGTCGATCACCGTCATGGGCGCCATGAGCATATTCCAAACAGCCTCTTCATCGCTGATGTCCATGGGGGTGCGCCAGTAGCAGTTTTCGTGATCGCAGACATAGGGGCTGTCCATAGCCGGGTAATGGCCCTCTGGCTGAAGGATTTCCTCAGGCTCCTCCTCAATGGTCTGCACCAAAGGCACCGCTTCCATCTCCCGCTGGGTCACGGTCAGGGGGGCTGTTACCGTTTCGCCGTTCACCGTTAAAGAGAGGGTATACTCCCCGGGATCCACATCCTCGCCCCAATAAGTTCCGTCCCAGGCAATGGAGTTAGCTCCAAACATGGCCTCATACTCTTGGGTAATGGCCGCCGCCATTTGCCCCGAGCCATCTATCACAACCAAATCGCACAGGGCATTTTCAGCAGCGAAAAATGTAAACAAAAACGAGCGCCCCGGGCTAACGCTCTGAGGTACATCAATAAAATACGGCGACGCCGCCCAGGCGGTCACCGGCAACAGGCACAGGATCAACAAACCCACCAGCAAGCGTTTCACGAAATCGTAACCCTCCGTTTAAAAATTCTTCCGTAAATATAACGAAAGAAGCGGGGCGAACCCTGCTTCTATCTTACACTAATCTTCTCTTTGACGCAATGCTTGACAGGCGAAAAA
>JAFUPO010000261.1 GCA_017481185.1 Clostridia bacterium
ATGCGGTTATGGAAGCCATTGAACGCAACATCCTGCGCCTTAGGGAAGAACTGAAATAATGATGCGAGCCCCCTTTCTCTTTGCGAAGAAGAAAGGGGGCTCCTGCTCTCCTAAAGAAAAGTGATTATTTAGAGATTAAATCGATAAGCGAAAGCTCATCATTGGTAAAGGTGGTATTTTGGGCGGCCTTTACATTCTCCAGAATCTGCTGAGGCTTGGATGCGCCGATGAGCACGCTGGTGACCTGTCCATCCCTGAGCACCCAAGAAAGGGCCATGGCGGCCAGGGTTTGGCCCCGGGAAAGGGCCAAATCATTCAGCTGGCGGATCTGCGCCAGTCGCTGAGGGGTTAGGGCTGCCTCCTTAAGAAAGCGGCCATCGGTACGGATGCGGCTGTCCTGGGGGATGCCCTTCAAATAGCGATCCGTAAGCATCCCTTGGGCCAGGGGGCTAAAGGCGATGATTCCTTTGCCCAAACGCACGGCAGTCTCCTTGAGGCCGTTGTGTTCAATCCCTCGGTCAAAGATGGAATAGCGGTTTTGATTGATCACAAAGGGACAGCGCAGGTCTTGAAGGATGGCGGCTGCCTTTTCCATGGTGGGGCCGTCATAGTTGGAGAGGCCCGCATACAGGGCCTTGCCGCTGTGAACGGCCTGGGCCAGCGCGCCCATGGTTTCCTCCAGAGGTGTGTTGGGATCCATGCGGTGATGGTAGAATACATCAACATAGTCCAGCCCCAGGCGCTTCAAGCTCTGGTCCAGGCTGGCTAACAGATACTTGCGGCTGCCATGATCGCCATAGGGGCCGGGCCACATTTCATACCCTGCCTTGGTAGAAATGATCATTTCGTCCCGCCAAGCGGCCATATCCTCCTTCAGGATGCGGCCCAAGGTAAGCTCGGCGGAACCGGCGGGGGGACCGTAATTATTAGCTAAGTCAAAGTGGGTGACGCCCGCGTCAAAGGCTGTGAAGCACATCTGCCGGGCGTTTTCATAATCAGCCACGCCGCCAAAGTTATGCCACAGCCCCAGGGACACCAGGGGCAATTTCAGCCCGCTTTTGCCGCAGGGGGCGTAAGGAAGCTTTTCATAGCGCTTTTCATCAGCTATATACATACAAACACCTCCGACACCATTATAACATAGAATGGTTTTCTTGGGGAGAGAGCGCAAGAGAGGGTCTTTCTTTTTTGAAAAGAAAGACCCTCTCTCGCAAAATATTCAGCGCATTTAGCCCTTCACAGCGCCAGCCATCACGCCGGAAACGATGTATTTCTGGCAGGTGAGGTAGAAAACGATGATGGGGATGATCGCCAGCACCAGCATGGCCATCATAGCGCCCATATCCACTGAGCCGTAGCCGCCCTTCAAATACTGAACGGCGATGGGCACGGATTTGTACTTTATCAAATCCAGCACCAGGTAGGGAAGCAGATAGTCGTTCCAGATCCACATCGCTTCCAGGATACCGGTGGAGATATAGGTAGGCTTCAGGATCGGAAGGACCACGCTAAAGAAGGGACGCAGGGGCTTGCAGCCGTCGATCATGGCAGATTCTTCAATGGCGATGGGGCAGGATTTCATATAGCCGGTGAACATAAACACGGCCAGGCCTGCGCCGAAGCCTAGGTAGATGATGGAGATGCTGACCGGGTTGGTGAACTGCAAAACATTTGCTACCTTGGACAGGGTGAACATCACCATCTGGAAGGGCACCACCATGGAGAAGATGCAGAGCATATAAACAGCGTTGGTCCATTTGTTCTGCACACGGCTGATAAACCAAGCGCACATGGAGGTGCATAAAAGGATCAGAAAAACGGACAGCACGGTAATGATAAAGCTGTTCAGCAGGGAACCGAAAAAGTCCGTCAGCTTCAGGCCGTTTGCGTAGTTATCCAGGCCCACAAACATTTTGCCCGTGGGCAGATCAAAGGGGGCGCGGCTGATATAGGCCTTGCGCTTGAAGCTGTTGAGCAGCATCATCACCAGGGGATAGATGTAGATAATGGAAATCAGGGAAAAAACGATCGTTTGGATCCAATCGGTTATGCGCTTGCGCTTGCCGATATTCTTTTTGCCAGCCATTACTGCTGCACCTCCTTATCCCGGGTGAAATGAAGCTGGAGCAGGGCGATGGCAACCACGATCACGCAGAAAACCACAGCCTTGGCCTGGCCAGCGCCGGACCAGCCGGTGCGGCCATAGAAGGTTTTATAAATATCCAGCGCCATCATAGCGGAGCGATCAGAGGGCATACCGTTTGTCAGCGCCAGGTTCTGGTCGAAAAGCTTGAAACCATTGGTCAGGGTGAGGAAGGTGCAGATGGTGATGGAAGGCATCAGCATGGGGAGCTTCACATGGATCAGGGTCTGCCAGGGGGTTGCGCCGTCAATGGAGGCAGCCTCCCGCAGTTCCTCAGGAATGGATTGGAGACCGGAAATATAGATGATCATCATGTAGCCGGCCTGCTGCCAGAGCATAACAATCAGCAGACTAAAGAAGCCGTACCATTCGTTGGTCACGATGGTCACGCCATAATTAGCCAGAACGCCGTTGATAATCACTTGCCACAACCAGCCCAGCACGATGCCGCCAATCAGGTTGGGCATGAAGAAAACCGTGCGGAAAAGGTTGGTGCCCTTGAACCCGCGTACAAGAAAGAGGGCAATGATCAGGCCCAGCAGGTTGATGAGCACCGTGGAGGAAACGGCAAACAAGGTGGTATACCACAGAGAGTGGACAAATTCACCAGCATCGGCAGAAAATGCCTTGATGTAATTGTTGAATCCCACAAAGGTGGCATCAGAAATGGTAGTAAAATCGCAAAAGGAAAGATAGAGGCCCATGACGAACGGAATCAGAAATCCCAGGGCGAAGGCCAGCATGGTAGGCAGAACGAACGCCGGCCAGGATTTTTTGATGTAGCGATCCATAGCTTTGTCCCCTTTGTTGGGTTCTTGTAAACGTGAAAGGAGGGCTGCCGTCCATTGAGAGGGCGGCAGCCCGTGGAATTACGAGGGTTTACTTCTTGGTAGCAGCAGCTTCGGTGGCCCAGCCTTCAACGAAAGCCTTCACCACGCCGTCCCACTCGCCGGTGCCCTGAGCGTACTCAAGCAGAGCAGAGCCCACGCCGTTCTTCCAGTTCTCGGAGGGCATGGTGGGGAAGTTCCAGGACACAGGGGTCTTGCCGTTGGCGATGTACTTATCAGCCTCGGAAATCAGCACGTTCTTGGGCAGATAGCCGTCGTCAAAGGCCTTGAAGGGGGTCAGGAAGTTCATCTTGTTGGCCAGAGCATCGCGGCCCTCATCGCTGGTCACAACCCAAGCCAGGAAGTCCAGAGTAGCCTTCTGGTCAGCCTCGGAAGCCTTGGCGTTCACGCACCAGTAGTTTTCAGAACCGGTGCAGGGGCCCTGGTTCTCTTCGCCTTCAACGCCGATGAAGATGGGCAGGATGCCCAGCTGCTCGTCGGTCATGCCTTCGTTAATGCAGTTGGCATATTCCCAGGTGCCGTTCTGATAGAACACAGCCTCGCCCAGGGTGAAGTCAGCCAGAGCGTCGGAGCCGGTCTTAGCGCCGATCATAGCGGGCTCGCAGGTGGCATTGTTGATGTACAGATCCCAGATCTGCTTGTAGTTGTCCAGATAGGTGCCCTTGATAGCATCAGTGGTGCCGATGCCATCAGCCTTGTACTCATAGTAGATGGGCAGGTTAGCCAGATGGGTCTTGAAGCGCCAGTCAGAGGAAGAGTCCATGCCGGCGGAGGTGAAAGCGCCCTTCACACCCAGCTCGTCCTTGCGGGCCTGGATGTCTTCGGCAACAGCCTTCAGGGTCTCAAAGTTCACGATCTCGGAGGCATCCTTCACCTTGGCGTTCTCCAGAGCGCAGTACTTGGCCATCAGATCCTTGTTGTAGATGATGCC
>JAFUPO010000262.1 GCA_017481185.1 Clostridia bacterium
CCAGGGGGAGGTAATCCAGCTGGCTCTCCAATACGATTCCTCAGGGGTGTGGGAGCCGGCGGGGCAGATCATCGGTCAGGGCATGGCCCGGTCCTTTCTGGTGCCGGTGATCCCCCGGCGGTGCGATCATCTGCAATTGCGCCTCATGGGTCAGGGGGAGTTTAAGCTCTTTTCCCTTACCCGGGTCTTGGAGAAGGGAGGCGATCCGGTATGCTGATCCAGTCGCCCCCCAACCTCCAGGGCAATGAGCGCAGGCAGCTTGTGCAGTTGCACTCGTACCTATACCAGATGGCCCAGGCCCTGAACGCCTCTCTTAATGACCTGACCGTTGAAAGCTTTCGCCCGGAGGCTCAGGCCCTTTTCAAATCAGCGGCCACCCAGCGAGAGGTAGCCCAAAATGCCCAGGCCTTAAAGGCGATGATCATCAAAACTGCCCGGGAGGTCACCGCCCGAATGGATGAGATCACCGCCACCTTGGAGGGGGACTACCTGGCTAAATCAGAGTTCGGGGAGTACCGGCAGGCCCTTTCCAACGAGATCACCGCCACCGCCCAGGGCGTGGTGCAGTCCTACGGCTATGACAGCCGCCTGGATGCCCTGGATGAAACCATGGCGGGCTTCCTCTCCTACGAAACCGCCACCAAGCAGTACATTAAAACCGGCCTGCTCTTTTACGACGAGGAGGGGGTGCCCCGCTACGGCGTGGCCGTGGGCGAGTCGGAAACGGAAATCACCGGCGACGGGGAAACCCTCGTCAGCCGCTCGGGCCTCTTGGCCACCTTTACCTCCGACCGCCTCTCCTTCTGGCAAAACGGCGTGGAAACCGCCTGGGTCTCCAACGGCCAATGGTGCACCCGGGCCCTTGAGGTTCAGGAGCGCATCGATTTGGGCCCCTGGCAAATAGCCCACACCTCAGGCTTTACGGTGAAGTGGATGGGGTGAAGAGATTTTGGTTGTCGGCTCCGGCGTAGCATCCGGAAGCGATCATACAAAAGGAGGGAAAAGATATTATCTATTGGAATCAAACCACTACCAACACAAACAAGAAAAACGAACCAATAAATCCCTGGAAAAAGTTGCTGATGCAGGGGGCCTCGGTCGGCGCGGTCAATGCGGGTAAGCCTCAGACCACCCCCCAAACGTTGCAGCCACAGGAAGCCTTTGCCAAATTCAAATCTTATTTGATCGGTTCCGAAGGAACGACGGTCAGCAACAAGCATGGCGGCGGCTCCGGTAAACGATTCAACCCGACTTTGGAAGAAGCAATCAAAGCTAAGAAGCAGGAAGTCACCGGCCTGAAGGTAAAAACAGCGCAAACCTATGGTGCGGCCTATGCCGGTGAATTGGGTGTCGCCCAAAGGGAACTGCATGACCTTGAAACAGCTCAGGATATGAAAGAGCTGAACGGCAAATATCAAAGCTACTATACCAGGCCTGATTTTGCCACGCGCAGCGCCTATAAACCCAAGTCGGTTCAAATGCGCTTTGCACCCAACGTAAACACTCACCAGGAATGGCAGGATATCATCTACAATGGTATCCATGACATATCAACAACCTATTCCAACGGCCAGGAAACCTGGGCTACCTCCCAAATCCGCCATTTTGGCTACGACCAGCTTACCCCCGAGGAAAAGCAGCTCTACGCCTATCTCTACGATGAATCCCCGGAGCTTGCCCAAACCCTCCTGGAGGAACTGCGTCCGGCGCTGCTTTACCGGCGGGGAAAGACCCTGAATCAGCAATATACCATTCAGGCGCAGGATTCGCCCCTTGGAACCAGCGCAAAGAGCTTTGCCACGAAGGTCATGACCGGTCTTATGTATCCGGGCCAGCTGATCGCAGGCATGATAGACCCGAACCTGAGCCCCCACCACCCGGTGTTTGATTACAATTATCAAACGGACGCCTATCGCTCCGGTGGGCGGCAGGCCCTTGGCCAATGGTTGGGCAACGATCAGGTGGGGGGTATTTTGTACGACGGCCTTATGCTGGGCGGCGATCTGGCAGTGGCCAGGTATGCAGGCAAAGGCGCGCAGAAGATCACCGGCAGCCCAAAGGCAGCCAGTACCGTCAGTGCGGGCCTTATGGCCAGCCAGGGCGGCAGCCAGGATTTGCTGGCCGGGATTCAGCAGGGCTTAACCGCACCCCAGGCAGCTGATCGCTCCATGCTCAACGCAGGGATTGAACTGTGCACCAGTCATTTTACCTTTGAGGAGCTGTTGTCACACCCGGGGCAAACGGTGAAAAGGCTGGCAGCCATTGCCGATAAGGCGGGAGCGGCGCAAGCGGCAGGCGAAATCGCAAAGATTGCAGGGGACATCCTGATCTCCGGCGACCGGGCAGCCCTCATCCAGGAATACCATGAGCTTTGCAAAACCATGCCGCCTCGGCAGGCCACCCGTGAAATGTTTCGGCGCTATGGTCAGCGGCTTGCCCGCAGTCACATGGTAGGCGCCCTGGGTGGTGGGCTGGTCGCCGGTGCGGAGCGGTTCAGAAGCAGTGTATCCCGCAAGCTGGGCCAGCCCCGAAGCTATTGGGAGGAATCTGTGAAAGAAGCAGACGCCACCCCCCAGCCAACGCTTCCTACTCATCAGGAGCCGCCATCTTTGCCCCAGGCATCCACCCGCGCCTTGCCCGGAGCCGACCTGCGTGATACAATCAAGGGGAGCCAGCCCGCTCAGGCGGGCTATAAGCCTAAGCTGGGGGTTGAGGGCTACAGTCGGCAAACCTATACCGGCCAGGCGTGGACGATGGAGTACAAACCCAAGTCAGGCGTTTCGCTTACGGCCACACCGGGGAAGACTACTACGATATTGGGGCGGTATTTAGAGGATACACAGTATATTCTTGCCGAACTGCAAATCCCCAAAGGCACTGACTTCGAAATGAATATGCAGGGTTTTAATCTGTTGAATACACCGGATCATTTGTTCAGGTCACCGGGTCAGTTCAGGCTTCAATACAACAAGCCCTTCCTGGATGCGGCTATCGCCCGAGGGGATATCATTTTGATGGCTACGCCGCCGGAGTATAATTACTTGTACGACAAATACACAAATGATGCGACTGGTTTGGGCTGGGAGTATGATTACCTTTGTAAGCATGGGTACTACTACGACAATGGCCGCATGATAAAGGAGGATTAAATATGCTGATGACAATGGCAGAAAAGATGGAATTGCGCAGAAAGGCTAAGTTTCTTGAAGATATGGGCTATACTGTGAGCGAGAATGAGTATGGGCTGGATTATAATACAGACCAGATAAAGTTTGATCTTGGATACGAGCGGTACGAAGAAGGTGCAGCAGCTGTTATGAGGTTCAAGAAAATGCATGAAAGCTTTGACGGGGGCTGGATTGCGGTTGTTCGGGA
>JAFUPO010000263.1 GCA_017481185.1 Clostridia bacterium
CCTGCGGTATCAGCTGATCTTCCCCACCATCGTGCTTTCTATCGTAACTGTTTCCTTCTATGTGATCGGCAACGCATTTTCCGATTCTGCCGATCCTAAAAACCACCTGTGATGGAGGCCTGTACAATGTCTGAAACGATTCTTTCCATCCGGGGGTTGAATGTTAAATTCAGCCTGCGCGGCAGGATCCTTCATGCAATCCGCGGCGTAGATTTGGATGTGTATCACGGCGAGAGCTTGGCAATCGTCGGTGAAAGTGGTTCTGGTAAATCTGTTCTGAACAAAAACTTTATTGGCCTTTTGGATCAAAATGGCTTTGTTGAATCAGGCGAAATCCGCTATTACGGGCCTTTGGCTCAGTCTGCCTCTGCCCCTTATCGCGGTGTTGAAGCGGATGGCAGGCCCTACGTGGATCTGGCCAAATACAAAACCGAGAAGGACTGGCTTCATGTTCGCGGTCGGGAGATCTGCATGATCCCTCAGGATCCAATGACAAGCCTAAACCCCTTGAAAACCATTGGTTCGCAGATCACAGAGGCCTTAAAGCTTCACCGCGGTATAAAAGGCCAGGCGGCCAAGCAGGCAGCCATCAGCATCCTGGAGGATGTGCGCATCGACGATCCTAAACGCCGCTATGCGCAATATCCCCATGAGCTTTCGGGCGGTATGCGCCAGCGTATCGTGATCGCCATTGCAATTGCCTGCTCCCCCAGGGTTCTCATCTGCGACGAACCTACCACGGCTCTGGATGTAACCATTCAAGCCCAGGTTCTTTCCCTGCTTAAGGAGCTGAAGGATAAGTATCAGCTGACTATCCTGTTCATCACCCACGACTTAGGTGTTGTGGCCAATATTGCCGAGCGCGTTTCCGTTATGTATGCAGGCGATGTTATTGAGATCGGCATGGTAGAAGAAATCTTTTATGATCCCCAGCATCCTTACACCTGGGCTCTTTTGTCCAGCCTGCCTCAGCTGGGTCAGCGCGGCGAGGAGCTATTCTCCATTAAGGGAACGCCTCCTAACTTGTTCAAAGAAGTCGTTGGCGATGCTTTTGCTCCCCGCAACCCCAATGCGCTGAAGATTGATCATATGGTTCAGGCTCCCTATTTTCAGGTCTCCCCTACTCACAAGGCTAAGACCTGGCTGCTGGATGAGCGTGCTCCCAAGGTAGAGCCTCCCAAGAGCATTAAGGGATTGAAGAGTTTGGGAGGAAACCAGAATGGCTGAAAAGATACTTGAAGTTAAGAATCTGCACGTTACCTTCGGAAAAGGGCGTAATGCTTTTGAGGCGGTCAAGGGCGTTTCCTTTGATATTTTCAAGGGAGAAACCTTCGGTTTGGTGGGTGAGAGCGGATCCGGCAAAACTACCATTGGTCGGGCCATTATTCGTGTCTACCCCACCAGCGGAGGCGATGTAATCTATAAGGGCAACAAGATCAACGGCCGGATTGACAAAGCTCTGGATACGCAAATTCCCCGGCAAATTCAAATGATCTTTCAGGATCCCATGGCCAGCCTTAACGAGCGTGCCAAGATCGACTATATCGTTTCCGAAGGCATCCGCAGCCAGGGGCTTTCTAAAGAAGCGCTTCAAGAAAAGGTTAACCAAGCCTTGGCCGATGTTGGTTTGCTGCCTGAGTTTGCCTCACGCTTTCCTCATGAGTTTTCTGGCGGCCAGCGGCAGCGCATTGGCATTGCCCGAGCCCTAATTATGAACCCAGAATTCATCGTGGCTGACGAGCCAATTTCCGCTTTGGATGTATCCATCCGTGCCCAGGTGCTGAACCTGATGGCGCAATTGCAGAAACAGCGGGGGCTAACCTACCTGTTTATCTCCCATGATCTGTCTGTTATGCGCTTTATCTGCGATCGCATTGCTGTGATCCACAAGGGGCTGCTGGTAGAACTGGCGGAAACTGAAAAACTTTTCGCCCATCCCCTGCATCCTTACACCCGGGCGCTGCTATCCGCCATTCCGCAGCCCAACCCACAGGTTGAAAAAAACAAGGTGCTGGAAATTTATGATCCCAGCCAACACCATTATGAAACGGATAAACCCGTCTGGTGCGAGATTGAACCTGGTCATTTCGTTTTGGGTAACCAGGAGGAACTGGCTGCATACCGCAGCAAGATCAGCTAAACACAAAAGGGAGCTTTCACACCGAAAGCTCCCTTTAAATAGCAAGGACTGCCGGAAGCACCGGCAGTCCTTTTAGGTTAAGCAAATTACTTGCCAATGGTCAGGTTCACGTCAACCTTCTTTTCCAGGCTGTCGCGGATCGCGGCCAGAATGTTGCCGTGGCTGTCATTGAGGCTCATGGTGGCACTGGTGGTTACATCAGCCAGCATCGCCTTTTCGTCATCGGTCAGAGGATCATACTTGGCAGCATCCTGCTCGTTGGAGGAGCCGGCTTGCAGGGGGCGCCCATTGCGATCAGAGCAATACTTAGCGAACCATGCTTCAACTTCTTCAACGGTCTTGCCCACAAACAGCTTCTGGAAGGTATCCATCTGCACATCCCAGGTGCCGGTGCCCATCACGTAGCCAGAACCGCGCTGGCGCTTGGTCTGCCAGCTCTTAAGCTCAGCGGCAAAGCTCTCCTCGGTAGCAGTCTGGGTGCCGTCCACCTTGGCATCGTGGTCAGAATCCAGGTTGTAGCTCTGTCCGGGCACGCCGGTGAGGTGAGGCATGGTAGCACCATCATAGTTGGGGGTAGCCACTTCCAGCTGATCGATGTAGATGTCAACGATTTTGCCTTCAGCTTCAAACAGGGTGGTGGC
>JAFUPO010000264.1 GCA_017481185.1 Clostridia bacterium
TAATCGGGCTTTGCCGCCAGCCCATGCCCAGGGGCTGTTTAGCAGCCAGGGCCCACAGATTCCAGGCCCGCATATCCAACTGAAAGAGGGGGTCTTTTTCATCCCACCGGGCAGCCTTGGTCAAAAGGGGGAGCGGGCCTTTTTTGATCTGATTCAAAAGGGGCTGGGCTGATGAGCGAAAGCCCAGCACCCGGGCATATTCAGGCAGGGGATGAGCCTGACACAACGCCTGCTCCAGGCCCAGCATGGCGTGACACAATAGGCGGGAAAGCCGGGCGTGGGTGTAACGCTTGGTTTTTAATTGACTCAAAAGGGTTTCACGATTCGTATAGGAGGCTGCCAGGCGCTTTAAGCGTACCTCCAATCCTTCTGAAACGTTGGGAAGCCTGCGCAGGCTTTCTTCCGTTGCGTTTAAGAGCGTTATGCCCAGGGCCTGATCCAGCGCAGCGGGGAAGCACAGGCGGCCGGCGGCAGCCTCTTTGCGCAAAACGTTCATCGCGCTTTGAGGACACATTTGGGCTACAGTTGCCCAATCGTCTTTTGCTAAAGCCTCCCTAACTGCTGTTGCGCTGGGCAGCGCATCCCCCTCGGGGAGGTTGGGATCGTGGTAGTTTCCACGCCGAGGAATGAGCACTGGGATCATTGCATGATCCTTTAAAGCACTGAGGTAAGCGAGGGCCAGGGCATTGTTGGGGGCATTAAAGTTCTGCCCCAGGCAGTGGGTAAGCGCACGGCCCTGGGCAGCAGCAAAAGAAAGCCCCGACTCCAGCCCGGCCTTAAGGGCGGCTAAGTAATCGGCAGGCTCGCCATCAATGATGGAAGACGCTTTTTTTAAAAGCTCAAGGTTCGCACATTCAGCGCCGAAGGCCAAATGCGTACAGCCCATGGCTTTTAAAAGGCTGACACCGCCTCGTGCAAAAAACTCGGCCTCCCGGCAGGCAAACAGGCAGGGAAGCTCAATGACCAGGTCAGCCCCTGCTTGAAGGGCCATTTCAGCCCGGGCGGCAGGGGAGAGGAGGGCGGGTTCTCCCCTTTGCACAAAGGGGCCGGATAGGCAGATCACAGCTTGATCGGCTCCGGCAAGCTCCTTTGCTTTTTGCAAGTGATAGGCGTGACCTAGGTGAAAGGGATTGTATTCTGCAATAATTCCCACAAAATTTCCCACGGTTACGCCTCCGAAATCATCATTTTGCATCAATTATTCTTTTTTTGTTCGGATAACCCTTTTTTTTAATGAAATTATCCTGTATAATAGCAGAGTATGAAATCATGCGCTTACTGGCGCTGCTGTAAAGTGACAAAGGAGGCATCCCCCATGTCTGTGATTGACCAGATCAAAGCCAAAGCAAAGGCGAATGTGAAGCACATCGTGCTGGCGGAAGGTTCCGAGCCCCGTACTGTGCAGGCCTCTGCTCAGATCGTGGCCGAGGGCATCGCTAAGGTGACCCTGATCGGCGACGTTCAGGAAATCAATAAGGTGGCTCAGGAGACCAATACCGACCTAACCGGCGTGGGCATCATTGATCCCAAGACCAGCGATAAGAGCGCTGCTTATGCTCAGAAGCTCTTTGAACTGCGCCAGAAAAAGGGGATGACTATCGAGCAGGCCACCGAGCTGGTAACCGGCAATACCCTGTATTACGGCACCATGATGCTGAAGATGGACGATGCCGACGGCCTGGTGGCTGGCGCCATCAACTCCACCGGCAATGTGCTGCGCCCTGCTCTGCAAATTATCAAAACTGCTCCTGGCATCTCCTGCGTATCCAGCTGCTTTATTATGGAGATCCCCAACAAGGCTTACGGCAAGGATGGCGTGATGATCTTCGGTGACTGCGCCGTGATCCCCAACCCCACCAGCGACGAGTTGGCAGCCATTGCTATCGCCAGCGCCCAGACCGGCAAGAGCCTGGTGGATCTGGATCCCAAGGTGGCCATGCTTTCCTTCTCCACCAAGGGCAGCGCTAAGCACGATTTGGTTACCAAGGTGCAGGAAGCCACCCAGAAGGCCCATGAGCTGGCTCCCGACCTGGCTCTGGATGGCGAACTCCAGGCTGACGCCGCCCTGGTTGCCTCCGTGGGCAAGCTTAAGAGCCCCGGCAGCAAGGTGGCTGGCGAAGCTAACGTGCTGGTGTTCCCTGATTTGCAGGCCGGCAATATCGGCTACAAGCTGGTGCAGCGCCTGGCTGGCGCCGAGGCCATCGGCCCCGTGCTCCAGGGCTTGGCCAAGCCTGTGAACGACCTGAGCCGCGGTTGCTCTGTGGAAGACATCGTCAGTGTCACCGCCGTGACCGCTGTAAAGGCCCAGATGTAATTCATTTACCAGAATATATAAAGCGAGGTAACTTAAAATGAAAATCTTGGTTTTGAATGCAGGTTCCTCCAGTCTGAAGTATCAGCTCCTGGACATGGAAGGCGAAAAGCTCATCGCTAAGGGTCTGGTCGAGCGCATTGGCCAGAAGGGCAGCAAATTGACTCACAAGGTCAACGGCGAAGCCACTGTGGTGGAAGCTGCTATGCCCACCCACGTGGAAGCTATCCAGAATATGCTGGCTGCTTTGACCGATTCTGAAAAGGGCGTTCTGAAGAACATGGATGACATCGGCGCTGTGGGCCACCGCGTTCTGCACGGCGGCGAAAAGTTCTCCGAGTCTGTGATTATCAATGACGACGTTATCGCCGCCATCGAAGAGAACATTCCCCTGGGCCCCCTGCACAACCCCGCCAACCTGATGGGCATCCAGGCCTGCCAGAAGGTCATGCCCAATACCCCCCAGGTGGCTGTGTTCGATACCGCTTTCCACATGACCATGCCCCCCAAGGCTTACCGCTACGCTATCCCCACTGAGTACTACGAAAACGACTCCATCCGCCGCTATGGCTTCCACGGCACCAGCCACAAGTACGTTGCAAAGCGTA
>JAFUPO010000265.1 GCA_017481185.1 Clostridia bacterium
ACCAGCGCATCCCTAAGCTGCATCGCCCAGCTAATGTCCCCAGCGATCAAAACCAGATCCTCGGGCTGCACTTTATCAAGCCAGTCCTGACGGATCTTTTCAAAATGTCCCTCCCAATGGCTGCCGAAAATATCCATGGGCTTGTTATCGCCGCCGGGAAGGTGCAGATCACTGATGGCAAATACCCTCATGGATTCCTTCTCTCCTGTTCTGGATGGGGTTAGATCTCCTCATCCTCCAGATCGCCGTCGTCCTCTTCCTCTTCGCGGACGCTTTCCAAAGACAATTCACTTTCGATCTCACCGAACTCCCGGTCCGGAATATCCTCATTGATCTCAGGAATAATCTCGTCCATGGTGCTCACAGCTTCAATACCCAAATGGCTCTCATCCACTGCGCTGACTTCAACATCCTCGCCGTCTCGGGCTGCGCCATCCATCTCCTTAAGGCAGAACAGGCACACATCCTTGCCCGGAAGCGCCGGAGCTTCATTGCATACAGAGCACAATTCCAGCTCTTCCTTAACAGGCTCGCCCTTCATCTCCCGAAGGCATACCTTACAGTATTTTTCGCCCTCCGTCATAATATAATTCAGGTCGCAGCGGGGGCACTTTTCCAAAAACATAGGGGATTCCTCCTCTTTTATGCCACGGTCAGGGACCAATATTTGTCTTACCAGTTCCCTGCCAGTTTTGTTGACTCCTGCAAGAAAATATATTACATTTTTATTACGCCATTTCACAAAGGCGTAATACTTAGGAGGTGTTTCCAATGAACCGAAAGCTAATCATCCGAGCACTGCTGTTGCTCCTGGTCCTATGCACTGCTGCGCCTGCTTATGCCGCCGGCGCGCCCACCTCACAATTTTATTTTAAGGGATGGCCTTACCGCCAATCCACAGCCTGCCGGCCGACGACGGCTCCTGAAAACTGCGAACCAACTGCCGATCCTACAGCCGTTCCTACTGCCGTTCCTACTGCGGCGCCGACTGCTGCGCCCACGCTTGTACCGACGCTTAAGCCCACCGCAGAGCCTACCGCCGTTCCTACAGCAGCCCCCACGGTTAAGCCCACGGCGGCTCCCACCGCTAAGCCCACGGCCAAGCCCGTGCAAACGCCTTCCGCGCCCGATTATACTACTGATTCCTTATCAGCGCAAGAGCAAACTGCATGGAATTTGCTCAATCAAGATCGGCAGCGCAACGGCCTGGCCTCGCTGCCCATTGATCCTGAGCTTTCCCGCCTTGCTCGGCTGAAATCCCAGGATATGCGGGACAACCGCTACTTCTCCCATACATCCCCTACCTACGGTTCTCCCTCCGCCATGCTCAAGTCCTTTGGCTATTCCTTCAACAGCGTAGGTGAGAATATTGCCCACCATGCCACGGTAGAAAAATCCCAGGCAGCCTTTATGTCCTCCACCGGCCATCGGCAAAACATTCTGGGCAGCCAATGGGCCAAGGTTGGCATTGGCGTGGCCTATGATGCCAACGGTTTCGTGTATGTAACCCAGCTGTTCGTGCGCTAAATCTGATGAGAGAACCTTTCAGCCTAAGCTCTGAAAGGTTCTCTCTTTGTCTGCATCAGCCCCAGCAGCTTTGCTCAATGAGACTGTTTACCGGTATCGTTCTCATGCCTGGCGTGCCCCTGGCTGCGCAAGCCATGGAGCGCATGGCCGTTGCTGAGGGAAGCTGAATCCCTCGGGCGCTGAGCACCGCACGGCCCGCCACTGAGCCCCTGCGATTTGATGCAGCGGGCGTCGTCTCTATGGATTGACTCACCGATACAAAGTGGTCTGCATAATTGTTGTAAACCCGCGGGCTTTCCAGAGTCCTGCGAAATTGAGGCAGTGCAGGCATGAGCACAGCCTCCGTCAATCCCAGGGCGGGCGAAGTCGCTTGGATCATTTCCCTTAACATCAAAAAGCCTCCCGTCCTGCCCGGTTTACCGGGCTACTTTATGCTATGCAGGCGGGAGGCCATGGGTGTTTATTCGGTTATCGTCTCAGGGGTAGTAACCTTCTCCAGCAGCGCCAGAAGATCCTCCCGGCCTGTACCATCCTCTGAGGAGGTGCAGATGATCTCCCAGGGCTGCACCAGCAGCGCCCGGCAGATGGGCGCAATCTGCTTCATCCGTGCGCCTCTGGAGATCTTGTCCGCCTTGGTGGCCACCACCGTAAAGGGGATGCCCATCTGTCGCAGAAACTTATTCATCTGAATATCATCCTGAGTGGGCTCGTGACGGATATCCACCAGATGCAGCACATGGCAAAGAGGCTCTGCCTTTTCAAAGTAGACCTGCATCATTTGACCCCAACGGAGCTTTTCCTGCTTGTCCACTTTGGCAAAGCCATAGCCCGGCAGATCCACCAGGTGGATATTGTCGTTAAGCAGAAAGATATTGATCAGGCGGGTTTTGCCAGGGGTGGCGCTGGTCTTGGCCAGCTTGTTGCGGCGGCAAAGCTTGTTAATCAGGCTGGATTTACCCACATTACTCTTGCCCGCTACCGCCACCTGGGGCAGCCCTTCCCCGGTGAAAGGGCCATATTGAGCCAAACTGGTGACGAATTCTGCCCGGTTAATTTCCATTCAGGGCCTCCTGCTTACCCTGGACAGGCGGCTGATACATAACAGGCGTCTTCACCAGAGCATTCTTTAGTACGGTTTCAATGTTCTCTGCCGCCGCGATACGGAACTGGCTGAGCACATGGGGCGGGATCTCCTCCAAGTCTTTCAAGTTCTCCTTGGGCATCACAATGGTTTGGATACCCGCCCGGTAAGCTGCCAGCAGCTTCTCCTTTACGCCGCCAATGGGCAGCACACGGCCACGGAGGGTGATCTCACCGGTCATGGCCACCTCCTGCTTCACCGCAATGCCGGTGAGGGCAGAAACCAGGGCTGTAATCATAGTCACGCCTGCGGAGGGGCCATCCTTGGGCACAGCGCCTTCGGGAACGTGGATATGGATGTCAATGGTCTTATAGAAATCCGGTGCCAGTCCCAAAGTTTGAGCATGAGCCCGCACCCAGGTAAGGGCCGCACGGCCGCTTTCCTTCATTACATCGCCCAATTGACCGGTAAGCTGAAGGTTTCCTGTACCCGGAAAAGTCTCGCACTCCACCGCCAGCATTTCGCCGCCTACGGTGGTATAGGCCAGGCCATTGACCACGCCCACCAGAGGCGCTTTTTCAAGCATATCCCGGTGATACCTGGCCGCCCCCAGATAATCCTTCAAAACCACTGGCGTGACCGAAATCTCCACCGCGCCCTCATCCAGCATGGTCACAGCGGACTTGCGCACCACTTTGGCGATGGTACGCTCCAATTTACGTACCCCAGCCTCCCTGGTGTAACCCTCGATGAGGCTTTTCATCACCCGATCGGTGATCTTAACGGACCGAGGCGCTAGCCCATGCTGCTTGAGCTGCTTGGGAAGAAGGTGCTTTTTGGCAATTTGAAGCTTTTCCTCCTCGGTGTAGCTGGGCACCTCGATGACCTCCATGCGGTCCAGCAGAGGACCGGGAATGGTGTCCACCGAGTTGGCTGTGGTAATAAACATCACCCGGCTCAGGTCAAAGGGCAATTCCATATAATGATCCCGGAAGGAATGGTTCTGCTCCGCATCCAATACTTCAAGCATGGCGCTGGCAGGATCGCCCCTTACGTCGCTGGCCATCTTGTCGATCTCGTCAAACAGGAACACGGGGTTCATGGTGCCAGCTTGCTTGATACCGGAAATAATGCGGCCAGGAATAGCTCCAATATAGGTGCGCCGATGGCCGCGGATCTCCGCCTCATCCCGCACGCCGCCTAGGGACATCTGCACAAACTTGCGGCCCACCGCCTTGGCAATGGCCCGAACGATGGAGGTTTTTCCCACGCCAGGAGGGCCCACAAAGCACAGGATAGGGCCCTTCATGTCCTGCTTCATACGCAGGACTGCCAGGTATTCTACAATGCGCTCCTTGACCTTTTCCAAGCCGTAGTGGTCCTCCGCCAGCACCCGGCGAGCCCGTTTCAAATCTAAATTATCCGGGGTGGTCTCACCCCAGGGGAGATCCAAAATCCACTCGATATAGGTGCGGCTGACACCAATCTCAGGTGTGCCGGGAGCCATGCGGCTCAGCCGCTCCAGCTCCTTTTCGCATTTCTGGCGAGCTTCCTCGTTGAGCGGCGTTTTTTCCATCCGCGCCCGCAGGTCTTCCACATCCGTGGCCTCTTTATCCCCCAGCTCGGTCTGGATGGCCTTAATCTGCTCCCGCAGATAATAATCCTTCTGGTTCTTTTCAATTTGCTTCTTAATCCTGGCCTGGACCTGCTTTTCAACAGCAGCAAGCTCTGTCTCACGGGCCAAGATGCCGCACAGGGCCTCCAAACGCTCTGCTACATCCCCCATTTCAAGGATGCGCTGGCGGTCCTCCATCTGTGTCAGCACATTAGCTGTAATTACATCCGCCAATTGGTCCGCCCGCTGAATCTCGCTAACGGAAATAATAGTTTCCTGGGATACGCGCATACTGGCCCGTGCGAACTCCTCAAAAAACTGGCGGGTGGTGCGCACCAAGGCATTCATTTCCATGGTATCCGCCGGCTGCGTCATGGATATGGGCCGCACGTCAGCCGAAATAAAGGGTTCCTCCTCCCACACGGTCTCCAGCATGGCCCGCTGGATGCCTTCCACCAGCACACGGATGCTGTCGCCAGGCAGAGTCATCACCTGCTTCATCCGGGCGATAGTACCCACCTTGCACAAGTCGGAAAGGGAGGGCTCATCTACCTCTGCATCCATCTTGGCTACAAGGAATATCTCCTGCTCCTCCAGCATGGCCTGCTCCAAGGCCGCGATGCTCTTGGCGCGGCCCACATCAAAGTGGAGCACC
>JAFUPO010000266.1 GCA_017481185.1 Clostridia bacterium
CGGCCTCCAAGGCATCCAATTGGCCTGCCATACCCGTTAAGCGAAGCGTTAGCGTGGTGGACTCAATGGCATATACATAGGAATCAATATTTTGCCCTTCACGGAGCTGCTGGCGAACGGCTTTTGCATCCTCCTCCAATGGATACACTGCCGCCAACACGCGATAGCGTTCATCCTCCTGCCATACATAGCCAGCGGCTCCCCGCTGTTTATAAGCCTGTGCCTGAGCATCCGCCGAGTCTGCAGATCCATAAATGCCCAGCTGAATCGCATACCATTTGCCACTGTCCACTGTGATTTGTCGGCTGGCAGGCGTTTCATCAAAGACATCGGCCACGACCGTAGGCGCCGGGGTAAATGAGGGAACCACCGTCAGGTCAGCCGGGGCGCTGCCAGGCCCGAAAAGCCCGGAAATTAGGAGCATACAGCTTACAAAGATCATTCCGTAGGATAGAAAACGCCAGGGGCTGCCCCCTGTTTGATATACCTTTTGTTCCATCCGGCTTCGGCGAGCCATCTCCCCCACCCCTTCCATCAACCTTGGTTGACCCTATGTGGGCAGGAGATGTTTTATGCACCTTGCGGATGTCAGCCTGGTATGCTACCATTAGGAACAGAAACCTCAAGGAGGCTGGCTATGCGTTACCACATCGATACCATTCCTGTATGGGATGCCATCAAGCTCCAGGGCGAGTGTCCCCTTTGCGCCATTCGCAGAAAAAATGAACACATAGAGGTGCACAGGTATCTGGGAGCCTCTGTGATGGAGCCCGATACGCGAGTACAGGTTAATGAAAGGGGTTTCTGTGCCCGTCATCAGGCAATGCTGTTCAGCCAATCCAATCGTCTTGGGCATGGATTGATGCTGCACACCCATTTAAAAGAGACCCAGAGGCGTCTCACCAAGACGCTTGCACAGCTCCAGCAAGCAGGGGAGCAGCTAAGCGGTATCGGCGGAATCGCACGCCTAATGAAGAAGGGCAGCAGCGCCTCTCAAGCCGTAATCGATTGCGCAAAAGCCCTTGAAACAGCCACCGAAAGCTGCATCCTCTGCGATACGCTGAAAGAGAACATGTATCGGTATGTTAAAACCTTTCTCCATCTATGGCGAACGGATGCCACATTCAAAAACGCTTTGAAGGATTCAAAGGGGCTTTGCCTGCCCGATACAGCGCTGCTCTTAAAAGCCGGCGCGGAGCATCTTCCCCCCGATGCGCTAGGGGATTTAGCGCAGGCCTTAGCTGCGCTGACCGAGACAAATCTAGCCAGGCTTGAAAAAGAGCTTGAATGGTTTACCCTAAAATTTGACTACCGCAACCGTGAAAAGCCATGGGAAAACAGCAAGGATGCAGTGGAACGCACCTGCAACAAGCTCAGAGGCTGGTGCGCTGGTGAAGAACCGTTCTCTAAAGAACCTTAATCCTTTGCTGGGTCATACTGCTCCAGCAGTACGCCAGCTTCTTCAAAAATCTCCAAAGAGAACGCATCCGGATAACCTTCTTGATAAACAATTCGGCGGATGCCTGCGTTGATAATCATCTTGGCGCACACAGAGCAGGGTTGGTGTGTGCAGTAAAGGGTGGCGCCTTCGATGGAAACGCCAAGCTTGGCCGCTTGAATAATGGCGTTTTGCTCCGCATGAATGGCGTAGCACAATTCCGCCCGAGTGCCGGATTCAATATGCAGCTTTCTGCGCATACATTCGCCGCGCTCTTTGCAGGTGCGTAGGCCGGCGGGCGCGCCGTTGTAGCCTGTGGTCATGATTCGCTTATCCTTTACAATGACGCATCCGATCTGTCTGCCTGGCACAAAGCAACTGGCCCAGGTGGCGATTACGTGTGCCATTTCCATAAAACGATGATCCCATTTGTTCATTTGATCATCCTCTGTCGTCCAAATTTTGCCGGTTTTCGCTAAAAGGTATTATAGCTGTTTTCAAGCTTCCTGTCAAACGGCATGGAAGCCTTTTCTTGCGCATACACCATTTCGGGAGGGATGGTATGCCGCCACAAAGCATGAAAAGGCAAGCTGCCGTGTTGACAGGAGCAAATATCGTCGTTCGGTTTGCCGGATTTGTTATGCGCATTATTTTTTCAAGGATCATGGGTGCAGAAGCCGTTGGGTTGATGGAGCTTGCCGGTTCCGCCCATATGCTAGCCATTACCCCTGTTACCGCCGGTCTCCCCCTGGGAGTCAGCCGGCTGACCGCCAAGGCGGACGCAACCTGCAAAGCGCAGCCGCTGCAAGCCGGGCGTTGGCTGGTCAACAGGCTATCAGCCTTTTTGATTCCCCTGTTTCTGATTCTGTCTCCTTGGATTGCAAAAGCCTTAGGTGATGTTCGCACCTGGCCGAGCCTATTGTTCACCGCTCCCTGCATTTGGATTTTAGGGCATAGCGCGGTGCTGAACGGCTATTGCTATGGCATCAATCAAGCGCTGCCCCCAGCGCTCAGTGAGATTTGTGAGCAAGCCATTCGCTTTGTTCTCAGCCTGGGGATACTGCTCAGTTTTCCTCATTTGGCCACCCACTGGCTGGCCGCGGCTCCAGCCTTTGCCACCATGGCAGCTGAAGCCGTGGGCCTCATGCTGGTTCTGTGTTTACTAAAGCTTCCCAAAGCTGGCCCGGCCGATAATGCCCTGATACAAAAAACAGCGCGCCTAAGCGCGCCGCCGACCTTTTCGCGGTTTTGCAGCACAGGTCTTAGATCACTGAATGCAATTATCATTCCGCTACGTTTGCAGGCATCCGGATTAGCAGCCAATGAAGCGATGGCTCGCTTGGGGATGCTTACCGGTATGGCGCTGCCCTTGGTAATGCTTCCGGGAGTGTTTACCAGCGCGCTATCCATCCTCTCTGCGCCGGCCCTAGCGGCGCGAGAGGAGAATCCGCGGCTGCTGCGCCAAATGTCACTGCGGCTCATGGCGTATGCCCTGGGGATCTCTTTAATCAGCGCCATTGGCCTCTATGGGCTTTCCCCCTTCATTGCCAATCGCCTGTACAGGCAGGCAGAGCTTGCGAACCTTTTGCGGCTGTTATGTCCAAGCGTTGTTATGACGGGTCTTACCCAGGTGCTTTCAGGCATGATCGCAGGGGTCGGGCGGCAGAAACACGCCTTCTACGGCACTGTCGCAGGGGCATTAACAACCCTCGCCATTAGTTGGATTCTTACCGCCCATCCCCTTATGCAGCATCTGGGCGCGGCCATCGGCATGATGGCCGGCCAGGCGGTTACAATGGTTTGGAACCTGGAGCTTATACGCAGAGTTCTTCGCAAAGGTCACGCCTGATGATAGATTCTGCGCAGTTCGGCGGTAGGTTCGCCCTCCTGATTGTAAACGATTAACGGCGGCATAGGATGCAGCATGGGCTTAGCATCCTTGATCGCCTCAAGCAACACCAAGTTAGGCGCTTTGGATGCTTTGGGGTAGACCAAGCGAAATCTCTTAGGTTCAAGCTTTACTGACCTAAGCGCGTCCATCAACTCTAACATTCGCTGGGCTGGAAATACGACGCAGAATCGCCCGCCATTTTTCAGAAGCCGTGCAGCGGATTGGCATACCGTGTGGATCGTGCAGCTTTCCTCATACCTGGCCAGCCGCTTCCCCTCGCTGGGATTTAAAAGCGTTTCACCCTGCCTGCCGTAAGGTGGGTTGCAGACCACCAGGCTCCTTTGGCACTGTCCCAATAGGATATGCGCCTGCGCCATATCTGCACAATGGACGGCGATACGCTCCTGCAGCTGGTTGAGCTTCACGCTTCTTTCTGCCATATCTGCCATATCCGGCTGGATCTCAACAGCATCAAAACGGCTGCTGGGTTCCCTGCCGGATAACAGGAGCGGCAGAATACAGGTGCCCGTTCCCAAATCCACAACCCTGTCGTGGGGACGGATCTGTGCAAAATCAGCTAACAGAACAGCATCCATCCCAAAGCAGAAAGCTCGAGGGTCTTGAATGATCTTCAGCCCACAAAACTGAAGATCATCCACCCGTTCATGGGGTTTAACTATTAATAAGGTATTATTTTGAGATATTTGGTCATGCAATAGCCTTCTTCTCCTTCATAGGAAACATGGCACCAGGTTTCGCCTTCTCCCAGAACCAGCACAAATGCTCCCTGAGGAATTTCCCTTAGAACTTGCGCCTCCAATGAGCAAAAGGCGCGCATATTCAGCGCAACATCAGCCACAACCTCGGCCGGCTCCACTTCCTTAAGGGTCGTAAGGGTGGGATCAAAAATCGGCTGAATAGGTGTTGGTTCTGGTGTATTCATTGAAGCCGGGGTTATTTGGGGGGTAGGTTCTTGGGCGGGTTCGTCAGGCAGATTATCGCTCGACCCCACGGTAGGCAGAAGGGTCTGCTTGGCTGCTGCCCCAGGAGCACTGCTCGTTAGGAAGCTCTGCATGACGTAGCCTACAGCGTCCTCATAGCTGATATGCGCCCATTCCCCTTCACGGCTGATGAGGATAACCTTGGCGCCATTGGGGATACCCATCATAATGTCGCCATTAGGCGCAACGCGGAAATTCAGCGCCTTGCCATTGGAGGTGTAGACCCAGGCTTCCTCATTTAAATATTCTGGTTCAGGCGTAGGCGTTGTAGGAGGCGTCGTCGGCTGAGGCGAGGCTGGCGTCGGCTCAATCGGTTCAGGCGTTTGCTCCGGAACGGGCGTTAGGGTGGGCGATGCCTCCGGTGTAGGGGTAGGTTCGGGTGTAGGGGCAGCTGTCGCGGCAGCCTCAAGGGCAAGAAATTCCGTCATCACATACCCTTGCACGCCTGCGTATTCCACAAACATATCATTCAGTGAAGGTTCGAATACCTTGACCTCATCGATATCGTAGTTTTCCACCAGCCGCTTCATCATGTCCGTTTTCTCTGATACAGAAGACAATTGGATCAGCAGCCCGCCATCCTCTGTCACCGCACATCTGTCTCCCATATCCGCTTTTATCTTCTCAGGATGCTCCGTGCGGACTACAAGACGATCCCGTACATAATTGCGCTTGATATCATGCAAGTCTCCCTGCAGAACGACGCTGCCATTATTTAAGATCGCAATGCTGTCACAGAACTCTTCAATATAATTCATCTGGTGGCTGGAAAACAGTACTATTTTCCCTTTGGCAATCTGCTCCTTTACTACATCCTTTAACAGCATGGCATTGACCGGATCCAATCCGGAAAAAGGCTCATCCAGTATCACGATATGGGGATCATGCGCAAGGGCTGTGATCAGCTGAATCTTCTGCTGATTTCCTTTGGACAGGGTATCCAGGCGCTTATTGCGATACTCTGTCATATCCAGCCTCTCCAGCCAGTAATCGATGGACTTAACCGCATCCCTGCGCTTCATCCCCTTAAGCTCCGCAAAATAGGTAAGCTGGTCAATGATCAGCTTTTTGGGGTACAGACCTCGTTCCTCCGGCAGATATCCGATCTGTATCTTTGCATAGTCTATGGGCTTGCCATCCATCAGAATTTCACCGCTGTTTGCCGGAAAAACATTCATCAGGATGCGGATAGAGGTGGTCTTGCCGGCGCCGTTTCTGCCAAGCAGCCCGAAAGCCTTACCGCTTTCTGCCTGAAAGGAAAC
>JAFUPO010000267.1 GCA_017481185.1 Clostridia bacterium
CGTCCACCTCGTCGGGATAGTCGATGGCAGCCTCCAGGCCTGCCATAAGGGCGTAAAGATCAGCCAACGCCTCATGAATAAAGCGGCTGGGGCCGCCGGAAAGCTGGCGCATGGCAGCCTGAGCAGAGCGCTTGCTTACCGCGTGGATAAGCCCTATTACGGCCTCTGCTTGGCTTAAATCAATGCGGCCGTTCAAAAAGGCACGCCGGGTAAACTCGCCGGGTTCCGCAGGCCTTGCGCCTAAATGAAAAGCCAGGGAAAGGGCTTGCTGGGCGATGACCTGGCCGCCATGGAGGTGGATCTCCGCCACGTCCTCCCGGGTGTAGGAACGGGGACCGGGCATCAAAACAGCCATACACTCATCCACCTGCTGCCCCTGGGCATCTAAAAGATGGCCGTAGGTCAACTGGCGGGGTTTGTAGGGTTTCTTTTGCGGTACCAGCTTTTCAAGGTAAAGCCTGGCTTGGGGGCCGCTTAAGCGCAAAATTGCAATGCCGCCCTGGCCCGGGGGCGTGGCAATGGCGCAGATGGTATCGTTAGAGAGCATGATAAACCTTCTTTCGCGGGGGTTCGGCTAACATCATACCAGAAAGACGGCAATTGACGCAAGGGGCTGGCTGTGGCATAATCGTAGAAAAGGAGGGAGCAGCATGAGCGTGAGGATCGTTGGCGGCCGGGCGGGGCGGGTCTGGCCCTGGGTGATGGCCCAGGTGAAGGCTGCTTATGCCCAGGAAACGGGCTGCCTGGTCATTGTGCCGGAGCAATATACCCTCCAGGCGGAGCGGGAGCTGATGGATGCGCTGGAAGCTCCCGGCTTTTTTGATGTACAGGTGCTGTCCCCCAGCCGATTGACCCGCAAGGTGTTTGAGATGGCCGGGCAGGATGGCAGGATCCTTCTGGATGAAAAGGGTCGCCGCATGGCCTTGAGCCTATGCCTGACCCAGTGCCGGGAGCAATTGAAATTTTACCGCACGGCAGCGGATAAGCAGGGACTGGCCCAAAAGCTGTCAGCTCTGATTGCTGATTTAAAAAGGGGCGGTTTAGATACATTAAGTTACCGGGAGTATTTGCATACCCTGCCTGACGGCGCTTCGCGGATGAAGCAGGAGGATGTGCTGACCCTTTGGGAAGCCTATGAGCAGCATATGGCCGTTCGCTTTGCCGACGGTGAGGATGTGCAGCAGGCTATGCTGCAAAAGCTCCCTGAGACAGGGCTGTTTAAAAACGTTCAGGTATTTCTCTATGGCTTTGATGTGCTGCCTCAGAGCCTGGTAGAGCTTTTGTGCTTGGCAGCTCGGGAGAGCTTGGGCCTGACAGCTACCATGACCATGGACCGGGCAGAGGCCCGGGATGGAGAAATTTTTGCGCCCATGCGCAAAAGCGCCCTTCGGCTGATGAAAGCTCTGGAGGATGCAGGAACCCCGGCAAAGTGGGAGTATCTGCAAGGGCTGCCTTTGACCGCGGCCCCTGCCCTGCGGCATCTGGAAATGAACCTGTATGCCTACCCGGCGCAGCTGTATGAGGGCAGCGCAGAGGCGATCCGCCTTCACTCGGCGCCCACGCCCTATGACGAGGCAGTGTTTGTAGCCGGGCAGATGTGCAAACTCCATCAAGCGGGAGTGCCCTGGCGGGAGATGGGCATAGCTTTAGCCGCCTCTCAGGGCTATGCCAGCGTGCTGCCCATGGTAATGAGCAGCTTTAATATCCCCCTTTATATGAATGAAAAAGCCCCCGGCGCTGCCCACCCGCTGATTCAGTATGTGCTGGGCGGCCTGCGGGCGGCAGCCAAGGGCTGGCCCCAGGGGGAGATGATCGCCCTGGGCAAGTCCATTTTTTCTCCCCTGGCAGCGGAGGAAGGCTTCGAAATTGAAAACTATGCCCTGGAGAACGGCATCCATCTGTATAAGTGGGCCCGGCCCTTTGTGCGTGGGGATGCGGCAGAGGAGATGGAGCCCCTGCGCCAGCGGCTGATGGCGCCCTTGGAAAAATTAAGGCTGGGTCTAAAACAGGCAAAAAACGCCCGGGAGTCCTTGACGGCGGTATTTAAATGGGTGCAGGAGAGCGGCGCCTACCAGATCCTTTTGGAGCAGGAGGAGGCGTTGCTCAGCCGGGGGATGCACCAGCAGGCAGCCCAAAACCGCCAGGTATGGCGGCAGCTATTGGCTACCCTGGATCAGCTCAACGAGCTGATGGATGGGGAGCGAGCGCCTCTCAGCCGCTTGCCCCAGTGGCTGGAGGCAGGCCTGAGCCAGATCGAATTAAGCGCTCTGCCGCCAGAGCCGGATACGGTGCAGGCAGGCCCGGTGGGCCATTTGATGCCGGGCAGGCTCCAGGTGCTCTTTGTGATGGGGCTCCAGGATGGGGCCTTGGCGTCCAGCCAGAACAGCCTGCTCTTGGATGATGAACGGGAGGCTGCCCAGCAGGCCACCGGCCGTATGCTGGGGTCCACCCAGGAGGATCTGAGCCAGCTGGCCCGTTCAGACCTATACAAAACCTGCGCCCTTCCCTCTGCGCGGCTGTATCTTACCTTTGCCCAGGCTTCGCAGGATGGGCAAACCCAGAGGCCCAATGCGGTGATCGGGCAATTGCGCAGCCGTATCTTTCCAGAAATAGCGGTTGGCGGCGGCGCAGCCTGGGCATCCCAGGATCAGGGCTTGTGGTCGCCCCAGGCAGCGCTGGAGCGGTTAGGGCCTGTTTTGCGCAATGAGCAGCCCCCGCCCCCTGCTTGGCAGGAGGCCTTGAAATGGCTGTGGCAAAGTCGCGGCTATCAGGATCAAGCCCGTCAGGTGATCGAAAGCCTGCAAACGCGCCTGGAAGGGAAGCCCTTGACCCAGTCTACGGCGCTGGAGCTGTTTTCGGAGAACCGCACCTCCATTTCCCGCCTGGAGGAGTATGCCCAATGCCCCTTTAAGCATTTCGTTCACTATGGCCTGAGCCCTGTGGAGCGCAAGGAGTTTGCATTCAGGGCAGATGAACGGGGCAGCTTTTTTCACCATGCGCTGATGAGCTATGTGCGTAGGGCAGCGGAGGATGATCAGTGGCCCCAGGTGGATCGGGCCCGCAGCGATGAACTGATGGATGAGGTGCTGCCTCAGTGGACAAAGGCTTGGGAGGACGGGCCCTTAAGTGAGAACCGCGCCGCCAGAGCCTTGGCTCAGCGATGTGTGGCCATTGTGAAG
The DNA here is from genome assembly GCA_017481185.1 of Clostridia bacterium. The sequence goes on from JAFUPO010000267.1 coordinate 3,180, forward strand.
CGAGCGGCCTGGATGGTGACCCGCCACGCTCAGCAGAGCCAGTTTCGCACCCTGGGCACGGAGGTGACCTTCGGTATGGAAGGCGGGCTGCCGCCCATCGTACTGACCCTGCCCAACGGCGAAAAGGCGGCCCTGCGGGGCGTTATCGACCGTATTGACCGCTATGAGGGGGATGAGGGCGTATACCTGCGAGTGGTTGATTACAAATCCAGCGTTCATCGCTTGGAGCCTGATAAGCTCTGGTATGGTTTGCAATTGCAGCTTGTTCTGTATTTAAAGGCTGCCCTGGGTGTACAGGAGGGAACGTTGCCCTCTGGCGCGTTCTATTTTGCGGTGAAGGATCCTCTGGTTTCAACGCCCCAGGATATTCAGGAGGCGGCGGAAAAGGAGATCGCTAAGGAACTGAAACTGCGGGGCGTGGTGCTTTCTGATGTGAAGATTGTTCGGGCCATGGATGGGGAGGAGGGCCTGGCCCTGGGCGCTGTGCTTAAAAAGAACGGAGAACCGGCTAAGGGTGCGGCAGTATTGTCTTTGGAGCAAATGAAAAACCTGATGGATCATGCCCACAAGACGGCTCAATCCCTGTGGGAACAGATCACCCAAGGCCATATCCAGGCTTACCCGGCAGCCACAAGGCAATGGCAGGCCTGCGAGCACTGCCAATACCGGGGCATTTGCCGGTTTGATGAAAAGCTCCCAGGGGCCAGTTTAAACCACCTGGATCCCGTTAGCCTTGAAGAGCTGCAAGAACGGCTTCAATGAGTTTTTTTGCAAATCGGTTGCGTAAAGTCAGGAAATGGTTTATAATAGAGACAATAAGACAACTATACTCCCGAAGGAGGCGTTTCCAATGATTCAGATCATTGCTGGCAAAAAGGGTTCCGGTAAAACCAAGCGCATTATCGATATGACCAACACTGCGGTCAAAGAAGCAAAGCATGACGTGGTTTTCATTGATGATGACAACCGCTATATGTTTGATATCAACCATAAGGTTCGCTTCATTAACGCCGGCGAATATGGCGTGAAGAGCGCTGAAATGTTCCTGGGCTTCCTGTGCGGTATGCTGGCCCAGAACTTTGATGTGGGCCTCATTTTCATCGATGCTTTCCTGAAGCTGGTGAAGGGCGACGTGAACGAGATGGAATGGGTTTTCCAGCGCATGGAAGCCCTGTGCCAGAAGCACCATGTGGACTTTGTGCTGTCCGTAAGCGAGGATGCTGATAAGCTGCCCGAGTTCATGAAGGGCTATCTTATTTAATCAATAACCGCCTAAGGCGTACGCCCTCAGGGCGGCAGGGGCTCTTTTTGAAAAAAGAGCCCCTTTCTATTATGCAGGATGGGAGGATCACCATGGCGTTTTTTTCCACCCGGGCAGGCAAGCAGGCAACGGCTTCTCAAGCGATTCTTTATGGCCTGGCGGCTGATGGCGGCCTGTTTGTACCAGCTCAGTTCCCGCAGGTATCCTTGGAGCAAGTGGCTTCCCTAAGCCACATGACCTATCCTCAGCGGGCAGCGTGTATCCTCCAATACTATCTGGAGGATTATACCCCTGAGCAAATTCAGAAGGCGGTGGAGGGGGCCTATGGCGGCGGCAAGTTCGATTGCCCCGAAGTAGCCCCAGTGAAGCGGCTGGATGACACGACCTTTGCGCTGGAACTGTTTCACGGCCCCACCTTGGCCTTTAAGGATATGGCCTTGCAGCTATTGCCCCACCTGGTCACCCAAGCGGCTCGGATGAACGGGGAGGAGCGGCAGGTGAGCATCCTGGTAGCTACCAGCGGCGATACGGGCAAGGC
>JAFUPO010000268.1 GCA_017481185.1 Clostridia bacterium
TCATCCAAGGAAGGCTCCCCAACGGTCACCGGCTGAAAACGGCGCTCCAAAGCAGCGTCCTTCTCGATGTTTTTGCGATATTCATCCAGGGTGGTCGCGCCGATGCACTGAAGTTCGCCCCGTGCCAGGGCAGGCTTTAAAATGTTGGCTGCGTCCATGGAACCCTCTGCCTTGCCGGCGCCCACAAGGGTGTGGATTTAATCTATGAAAAGGATAATGTCGCCAGCTTTTTTGATCTCCGCCATGGCGTTCTTAAGGCGTTCTTCAAACTCACCCCGGTATTTGCTGCCTGCGATAAGGCTGCCCATATCCAAAGAGAAGATGCGCTTATTGCGCAGAATCTCGGGAATATTGTCTTGCACGATGCGCTGAGCCAAGCCTTCAACGACAGCTGATTTGCCAACGCCGGGTTCACCGATGAGCACCGGATTATTCTTGGTGCGGCGGCTGAGAATCTGAATGATCCGCTCCACCTCTGTATCTCGGCCGATCACAGGGTCCAGTTCGTCCTGCCGGGCAGCCTGAGTTAGGTCGCGACCATACTGGCTCAGCATACCGCCGGAATCTTTTGCCGTTTCCTGGGGCTGCGGCTCGGCGCTGCCGGAGGCCTGCAAGGACTTAACCAAGCCCTCGCGCACAGTATCCGGGGAAACATCCAGCTCCTTGAGCAGATTGGCGGCCATGCCTTCTCCCTCGGCTAAAAGAGCCAGCCATAGGTGTTCAGCTCCCACGTAGCTTTGGCCCAGGCGGCGGGATTCTAAAATACTGGTCTCCAAGATTTTTTTGCTCCTGGGGGTCAGCTCCATGGCTTTAGAAACAAGCCCTTCGCCCTTGCCGATGGTTTGCTCCACCAAAGCCATAACAGCTTCATAGGTCACGCTGCTTCCAAGCAGCTGCACAACGGTTTCACTGGGCTGCTTTAAAAGCCCCAGAAGGATATGCTCTGTGCCTACATAGGGATGATTCAAGGAAACGGCAGCCTGCTGCGCGGCTTGCATCGCCTGCTGCGCCCGTTGGGTAAAACGTCCGAAAATGGCCATATAGGTCCTCCTAGTCCATCAATTCACGGATTCTTGCAGCCCGTGCTTCATTCAATTCGCTGCCAGCCAGAGGTTTTTCAGCCCAAGCGATCACATGAGCATCTTGGGAAGCCTCCAGCAAGGCATCGGCCTTGTCGGTGGTTAGGGGCAACTTCTCCAAGGCGGCGCCCAGGCGAAGGTCGCTCCACAGGTTCATGAACTCCTTCAAGGAGACACGGCGGGCAAATTTCAGCGTTCCATAAGCTCGAAAGGCCTGATCCTCTAAGGCCAGCGCGTCTTTATCGGCTACCTTTTTTCTCAGATCGCGCTCTGTATCGGTCAATTGGCGGCTGACGGCGGTCACAGCTTCCAGAATTTCCTGCTCGGTTCGGCCTAGGGTTACCTGATTGGAGATCTGGTACACATTGCCCAGGGCATCGCTGCCCTCGCCATACATCCCTCGAATGGTGAGGCCCACTTTGGCCAGTGATTGGGTCACATTGCCCATTTGCTTGAACTTAGTCAGCATGGGCAGATGCATCATCAGAGAAGCCCGCATCCCGGTGCCCGTATTGGTTGGGCAGGCGGTGAGATAGCCGAGGTGAGGGTCAAACGCAAACTTCAAATGCCGCTGCAAGGCATCCTCCAGGCCAAAGGCTAGCTTCATGGCATCGGCCAGTTGCTGGTGGGGGAGCAGCACTTGCAGACGAATGTGATCCTCTTCGTTCATCATGATGGAAATGCCCCGGTCCTGATTCATCAAGACAGCGCTGACAGCCTGATTTTTTAATAAATCCTTGCTGATCATATGGCTTTCCACCAGGCATTTTTGCTCATTGCACTCCAGGTTATCCATACGGCGGAGCACAAAATTTTCAGTTAGCCCTTCCAGCTCCAAAGCCCCCAGGGTGCGCTGAATACATACGGTGGCAATGTTGCGGCTTTTGTCCACCTGAAAGGGAAGATCGTCATAATTTCGGGCCAGGCGCACGCGGCTGGTCAGTACGATGTCAGATTGATAAGCCATACAAGCTCCTTACTCCTGGCTGGCCAGCTGCTTGATCTGGTCGCGCAGCAGGGCAGCCTCCTCAAAGTTTTCTTTGGAAACAGCCTCTTCCATCCGCTTGCGCAGATCGGCAAGAAGCTGCTGTTGCTCCTGCTCCTTTTGGGAAACACGGGGCATCCGCCCTGCGTGCTGGCTGCGGCCATGGATGCGCAGCAGCATAGGATTAAGCTGCTCTCTGAAATCCTGATAGCACTGTGCACAGCCCAGCCGACCGGATTTCTTAAACTCGCGATAGCTCAGCCCGCAGCGTGAACAGCGCAGATCAGGAGCCGCCGTATCTGCAGTGGCAATATCAGAAAGGATGGAGCTTAAAAAGCTTTGCAGATCCCCTTTGGAAAAGCTATCCTTTAATTTATCCATGCAGGCGGCGCACAGATGCTTCTGGGTGGACTCGCCGTTTACGTTCAGCGCCAGGATTACCGTTGCCGGGTTCTGGCCACATTCTTCACACATCATCAAGCTCAAACCTCTTTTCTCTTAAGGGTTGGAGGAAGCACTGCTTCCAGGTGCTTTTTGAGACACGACCAGGAGCATACTTCGCAGTGTGCGGGCGCGAAGGGCATCCTTTAGCTGCACGGGGATGGGGATGGATAAAGCTTGCGCCGAAACAGCCGATCGCATGAGCTGAGCCTCTGAAGGGGTGACCAAGCCTCTATCTAACAGCTGGGAGATCAGATGGACGCACTCCGTTTCGGTAATGGAATCCCCGATCCTATCATGGATTAGATATAGAATATGCTCTCGGCTGTTCTGATGCATCCTGACGATGCGGATGCACCCGCCGCCGCCCCTTCGGCTTTCAATGATGTAGCCGTGATCCGGCGTGAAGCGGGTAGAAAGCACATAGTTGATTTGTGAGGGCGCGCAGCCAAAATATTCAGCCAGTTCGTTGCGCTTGAGCTCAATTTGGGTTTCTTCCTCGGCCAGCATGGTTTTTATGAATTGTTCAATGGTGTCGCTTAATCGCATACATGATCCCTCTTTTCTGGTCGCTGATAGAAATTGACTATCTTTGACCAAATAAGTGTACCACGAAGCTATTCAAATTGCAACGGAAAAGATGGGCAGTCAGCAAAAAAAGACCATTATCCCAACAAAAGGGATAACGATCTTTTTTATGCGAAGGCTATTCCTTCTCCTGGGTGAGGAAGGAGGCCATCACGTAACCTTCGGCGCTATCTGTGCGAACCTTGACCCAGCCGACCTCATCACACACTTCA
>JAFUPO010000269.1 GCA_017481185.1 Clostridia bacterium
GGTGCAGGCGCAGCCTGGCGGGCGGATACAGGATCCGCCCCTACGATGCGATGTAGGGGGGCATTGTATATGCCCCCGTAACGTTCCTCCCGGAAACAATTATGAAAGGGGCAGTTCCCCCTTCGGGCACTGGGGTCCAGGGGGTCACCCCCGGGTAGGGGGGCATTGCATATGCCCCCGCTTTGCCGGGAAGTTAAGAGTGAAGATTGCAGCGTTTTAGTTTGCTTAAACCGATTTTTCTTGGGGGACAGGGCGAGAAACCCTTCCTTTAGCTAAAGGAAGGGGTTCTCGCATATTTTTACCTCTTAATTACGAGCTCCACGGGCTTGCGGCGCATGGGGCGGCCCAGGGCATCCTTGCCGTGGTGGGTATAGCGCAGGATGCGCAGAGTGTTTTCATCAATGGGCGTTACATCGCACAGGCCGGTGCGCAAAACCGGGTTTTTCAGCCGGGCATTGAACTGCTCTTGAACAAACGAACGGATGTTCGCATCCTCCATTCCCCAGGGATAGGGGCCCCGGCAGAAGGGGTCCGCCGCGCCTTCCATGCCTGCCTCGTCGCCATAATACACAGTGGGCGCGCCGGGCAGGGCGCACAGAAGACGAAAAGCTGTTTTGAAACGCTGGATAGCCAGCTCCCGCTCCTGGGGGGTCAGAGAAGCTTTGCCCCGATCCTGACGGGGCAGGTCCGTATGATCCCGGCCTGCCAGCATATTGAGGATGCGGGGCCGGTCATGGCTGCCCAAGAGATTCATCAGCGCATAACGGAAAACCGGGGGATAAACCTCCCGCTGATGGTTAATAAGGCGGCACAGGTCATAGGCGGTATTCTGACCGGTTACAAAGGCGATGATAGCTTCCCGCAGGGGGTAGTTCATCACCGAATCCAGGGTGTCACCGAAACAATAGGTGCGCAGCTCCCCATAGGCGGTTTTAGCGGAGGCATCCTCCCACACCTCGCCCAGCACCACAGCCTCCGGGTCCTGAGCCTTGGCAGCCTGGCGAAGTTTGCGAATGAAGTCCATGGGCAATTCATCTGCCACGTCCAGCCGCCAGCCGGAAGCGCCGTTTTTGATCCACCGGGGCACGATGCCGGTCTTGGGTTCAAACATATATTGCTGGTAGGTAGGCTCGTTTTTATCCACTTCGGGCAGGCTGGGGAAGCCCCACCAGGCCTTGTAGCGGATGGGGTATTCTTGAAATTTGAACCACTTGTAATAGGGGGAGTCCATGCTCTGGCAAGCGCCCAGGGTGGGATAGCGGCCCAGGCGGTTGAAATAGCGGCTGTCCTCGCCGGTGTGGCTGAACACGCCGTCCAATATCAGGCGGATGCCTAGGGCCTTGGCAGCGTCGCACAGATGCTTGAATTCTTTAAGATTGCCCAAGAGGGGATCAATGGTTTCATAATCGCCGGTGTCGTAGCGGTGGTTGGACCGGGCTTTGAAGATGGGGTTCAGGTATAATGCCGTGACCCCCAGCTTTTTTAGATAAGGCAGCTTTTGCTCAATGCCGGTGAGGGTGCCGCCGAAAAAGTCAGTGGCCTGGTTATCGCCGCTGCGGTCGTCGATCTGCACCAGGGGAAGCTCGTTCCAATTTTCATGGTAAACGGCATCCACCTTGCGGCGCTTGGAGGCCCCGGGCGCTTTAAAAAAGCGATCCGGAAAAATTTGATAAATATTGGCGTTTTGCAGAAATTTAGGGGTGCGGAAATTTTCATCATACACGGTGATTTGAAAGGAATGAGGGGTATCGGCATAGATTTGCCCTTCCCCGCCCATCAGATCCAGGCGGTTGCCATAGCGCAGGGTTTGCTGACCCCGAACAATAATAAAGTCATACCACCAGAGCATAGGGGTATCGGGCGCCTGAGCCTTTGCCTCCCAGGTTTGATCGCCGTCAAAATCCATAAGAAAAAAATGCTCCCGGCCATCCCAGGTGCGCAGGAGCACCTCATCGGCAGCCTGGCACTGAAAGCGGAAGGTGACCCATGTTCCACGTGAAACAGGGGTGACAGGATCACGAAAGAAGGGATCGTGTGAATTGTGAAGCAGCATAAAAAATCTCCCTTTAAATCATAAGCGGTTTTCGGGGGGTGAGGAAATAATTCGACAAGGAGAGGGGGAAATCCTTTTAGAGTGAAGAACGAAGAGTGAAGAGTTTAGTTTGTTATGTTCATCTGAAAATAACTTAATGGAAGCGCATTGCCCCTTCGGGAACTGCGTCCAGGCGCAGCCTGGCGGGCGGATACAGGATCCGCCCCTACGACGCGGTGTAGGGGGGCATTGTATATGCCCCCGCAACGTAACACCCGGAAGGAACTGTGCAAGGGCAACTGCCCCTTCGGGAGCTGGGGTGCAGGGGATCATCCCCTGCCTCAGCCGCCCGGGCGGATACAGGATCCGCCCCTACGACGCGGTGTAGGGGGGCATTGCATATGCCCCCGCAACGTAACACCCGGAAACAATTATGCAAGGGGCAACTACTCCTTCGGGCACTGCGACCAGGCTCAGCCTCCCACCCGGAAACAACCATGGAAAAGGCGTTTGCCCCTTCGGGCACTGGGGTCCAGGGGGTGACCCCCTGGCGGGCACTGCCTCCAGGGATGAAATCCCTGGCTTTCTTTAGAAAGAGCGCGAAAGGGGAACTTTCTTTCAAGAAAGTTCCCCTTTCGCTATAACCATCCGTTTCCTTAGCCCTTGCGCTTCAAGGGGTTGAGATGCCAGATGTTATCGTTATATTCCTGAATGGTGCGGTCGGAGGAGAACACGCCGGACATGGCGGTGTTCACAGCGGCCATATGCCACCACTTCTGGGGGTTGAGGTAATCGTCGTTCACACGGCGCTGAGCCATGGAGTAGGAGCCAAAGTCCTTCAAAACAAAGTAGGGATCAGCCATGCCGCCGCCCTCGCCCACCAAGAGGTTATGGTACAGATCCTGCACCACCGTGGGATGCTTGGGGAAAAGGGTGCCGTCAATGATCTGGGTCATGGCCTTGCGCAGTTCCTGATTGGTTTCATAGATGGTCAGGGGGTTATAGTTGCGCTCCTGGTACATGGCCTGCACAGTATCAGCCCGCATACCGAAGATATAAATATTGTCCATGCCCACCTGCTCGGAGATTTCCACATTAGCGCCGTCCATGGTGCCGATGGTCACCGCGCCGTTCATCATAAACTTCATGTTGCCGGTGCCGCTGGCTTCCTTGGAGGCGGTGGACAGCTGCTCAGACAGCTCGGCGGCGGGCATCAGGATTTCAGCGGTGGAAACGTCATAGTTCTCCAGGAACACGATTTGGAGCATCTTGCGGGCCCGGGGATGATTGTTGATCAGCTTGGACAGGGCGATGATAAAGCGGATGATCTGCTTGGCCTTGTAGTAGCCGGGGGCAGCCTTGGCGCCGAAGAAGAAGGCGCGGGGGGCCATGGTAAAGGAGGGATCATCCACAATGCGGTTGTAGAGCACCAGAATGTGCAGGGCATTGAGCATCTGCCGCTTGTACTCATGCAGGCGCTTGGCCTGCACATCAAACATAAAGTCGGGATCCACTTCGATTTTCTGGCGCTTCATCACAAAGTCGCACAGGCGCTCTTTGTTATGGCGCTTGATAGCGGCAAACTTCTCCAGGAAGGCCGGGTCGCTGGTGTGGGGCATCAGGTTTTCCATGAGCAGGGGCTTCTTCTGCCAATCGGGACCAATGGCCTCGGTGATCAGGTCCGTCAGTTCAGGGTTGCAGCTCATGAGCCAGCGGCGATGGGTGATGCCGTTGGTAATGGCGGAAAACTTTTGCGGCATGACCTTGTAGTAATCCTTAAAGGTATCCTGCTTAAGGATCTTGCCATGGAGCTGGCTGACGCCATTGACGGAGAAGGACTGGGCCACGCACAGGTTGGCCATATGCACCTGACCATAGGCCAGGATCGCCATGGAAGCGATGCGGTCCCACTGGCCGGGGAAGTAATTCCACAATTTGTCGCACAGGCGGCGGTTCATTTCATTGAGGATCATGTAGATCCGGGGCAGATGGGTGCGCATCATTTCCTCAGGCCATTTTTCCAGCGCCTCGGACATGATGGTGTGGTTGGTATAGGCAATGGTCCTCTGCACGATGGCGGAGGCTTCATCCCAGCCCAGGCCTTCCTTGTCGATGAGCAGGCGCATCAGCTCCGGAATGGCCAAGCCCGGGTGGGTATCGTTGATATGGATAACCACCTTCTCGGGCAGCAGATGGAAGTTGCGGCCATGCA
>JAFUPO010000270.1 GCA_017481185.1 Clostridia bacterium
AGGTTGAAAATAAGCTGCTACAATGCGGTTATCTGCCTTCCACAGTCGAAATGGTGATCTATAAGCTTCAGACCATGAATATCCTTAACGACCAAGAGTTTGCTAACCAGTGGGTGGAGACCAGAAGCAATAAACTCATGGGAAAACGGCGTATTCAGCAGGAATTGATGCGCAAAGGGATTTCGGCGCAGGATGCCGTTACTGCCCTTGACTTTGTAGATGACCAATCCCAAGAGGTTCAGGCCCTGCAACTGGCCCAAAAGCTTGCGCCCCGCTACTCAAAAGATGATCCCCGCAAAGGATTGCAGAAGCTAATGCAGGCTCTGGTTCGCAGAGGGTTTGATTGGAGTATCGCTAAAGAGGCGGCCAGCGAAGCGCTTTGCTTTTCATCAGACGACATTTAAAAGGCGCCCTTCTTTCATATAGAAAGAAGGGCGCTTTGTTAGATTATTACTTGCTATACTTGGCGCGAGCTTCATAGGTGGTATGGAGCAGTTTGTGCGCCTTGTGGCTATTGGGCTTGGTCAGGTAGGTATCATACAGGGCCTTGACCTCAGCATTTTCATGGCTCTTGCGAATGGGCTTGCCAGCGTCCTCATTGTAGAGGGCCTTGGCGCGCACAACCTTGGGATCGCACTCCATGCGCTTCTGAGCGGACACGATGGGCTGGCCGCCGCCATTGACGCAGCCGCCGGGGCAACCCATGACCTCGATGAAGTGATAGGTCTTCTCTCCAGCCTTGATGCTGTCAAGGAGTTTGGCAGCGTTGCCGGTGCCATGAGCCACGGCGACGTTCACAGTCATATCGCCAATCTGCACAGACGCTTCCTTTACGCCTTCGATGCCACGCACCTGAGTGAAGTCCAGGCTCTCAAGGGTCTTGCCAGAGATAACTTCATAGGCAGTACGCAGAGCAGCTTCCATAACGCCGCCGGTAGCGCCGAAGATGACACCAGCGCCAGAGCTTTCACCCAGCACGCTGTCGAATTCTTCATCTTCCAGCTTTGCAAAATCGATGCCAGCCGTCTTGATCATCCGGGCCAGTTCGCGGGTGGTAATAACGGCATCCACATCAGGATAACCGGTGCCGCTCAGCTCAGGGCGATCCGCTTCAAACTTTTTGGCGGTGCAGGGCATCACAGATACGACAGCGATCTTAGCAGGATCAATATCCATCTTCTCAGCATAATAGCTCTTGATGATGGCGCCAAGCATCTCATGAGGAGACTTGCAGCTGGACAGGTTCGGAATAAATTCAGGATAGTAATGCTCGCAGAACTTAATCCAACCGGGAGAGCAGCTGGTAATCATGGGCAGAACGCCCTTGTTCTCCACACGGCTAATCAGCTCGGTGGCTTCTTCCATAATGGTCAGGTCAGCGGCAAAATCGGTATCGAAGACTTTGTCAAAGCCCAGGCGACGCATGGCGGCCACCATTTTGCCAGTTACAGAGGTGCCCATTTCCATCCCGAATTCCTCGCCCAGAGCGGCGCGGACGGCAGGAGCAGGCTGCACAACAACGTGCTTGTCAGGATCAGCCAGCAGATCCCAAACAGCCTTGGTCTCATCCTTTTCATACAGAGCACCCACGGGGCAAACATTGATACACTGACCGCAGTTGACGCAAGCCATTTCAGCCAGCCTCATGCTCCAGGGAGACTCAATAGCAGTGGTGAAACCGCGGTTTACAGCGCCGATAACACCAATCTTCTGAACATTGGCGCAGGCAGCCACGCAGCGGCGGCACAACACGCACTTATTGTTGTCGCGCACGATGGAGGGAGAAAGATCGTCTACATCGTAGACATTCATTTTGCCAGCGAAACGATCGCCGTTCTCCACGCCCAGATCCACACACAGCTTTTGCAATTCGCAATTCTGGCTGCGTACGCAGCTAAGGCACTTTTTATCATGATTGGACAGAATCAGTTCAAGATTCAGCTTGCGAGCTTCGCGCACAGCGGGCGTGTTGGTCTTGACCACCATGTTGGGGGCCACAGGCAACACACAGGCAGCCTGCAAAGCGCGAGCGCCAGTGTCCACAACGCACAGACGGCAAGCGCCGATCTCGTTAATATCCTTCAGGTAGCAAAGGGTGGGAATATTGATATTGGCTTTCTTGGCGGCCTCCAGGACTGTCGTACCGGCAGGCACCTCAACCTTTACGCCATCAATCGTAAGGGAGATGAGCTGTTCCATTTGTTTTTCCTCCTTGCACGGTTAGTTCTTGGAGATAGCGCCAAAGCGGCACTTTTCGATACAAGCGCCGCACTTGAGGCACTTCTTCGTATCAATAGTGTGCTGCTTACGCACTTCGCCAGAGATAGCGCCAGCGGGGCAAACCTTGGCGCACAGGGTACAACCGCGGCACTTGTCGCTGATGACATAGTTGAGCAAGGCCTGGCAGTGGTGCGCGGGACAGCGCTTTTCTTTGATGTGGGCCTCATACTCGGAGCGGAAGAACTTCAGCGTAGACAGCACGGGGTTGGGCGCTGATTGGCCCAGACCGCACAGAGCAGTGGCCTTGATGTTGGTGGCCAGTGCTTCCAGCTTTTCAATATCGCCTTCCTCGCCCTTGCCATCTACAATGCGCTCAAGAATTTCCAGCATACGGCGGGTACCAATACGGCAGGGGGTGCACTTGCCGCAGGACTCGTCCACGGTGAAATCCAGGAAGAAGCGAGCAATGTCAACCATGCAGTTGTCTTCATCCATTACGATCATACCGCCGGAGCCCATCATAGAGCCAATCTCAAGCAGCGTGTCGTATTCGATGGAGATGTCCAGATATTCAGCGGGGATGCAGCCGCCAGAGGGGCCGCCAGTCTGCACAGCCTTGAACTTTTTGCCATTGGGGATGCCGCCGCCAATATCGTAAATGATCTGGCGCAGGGGGGTACCCATGCAAACTTCAACCAGGCCGGTATTGTTGATCTTGCCGCCCAGAGCAAACACCTTGGTGCCCTTGGAGCGCTCAGTGCCCATCTGAGTAAACCAATCGGCGCCTTTCAAGATGATCTGAGGCACGTTGGCATAGGTTTCAACGTTGTTGAGCATAGTGGGTTTGCCGAACAGACCCCTCACGGCAGGGAACGGAGGCCGGGGCCGAGGTTCGCCGCGCTTACCCTCGATGGAGTTCATCAGAGCAGTTTCTTCGCCACAGACGAAAGCGCCAGCACCCAAACGGATATGCAGATCAAAGCTGAAATCAGTGCCAAAGATGTTCTTGCCCAACA
>JAFUPO010000271.1 GCA_017481185.1 Clostridia bacterium
GGACCAGCGCTTCCCCCTGATGGGTGAGCCCTTCCTCAGAGGCGCTTTGCATCTGGTCAAGCTCGGTCACCCGCCTTTGAGCCTCCTCCTGGCGGCGCTCAAGCTGTTGGCCGTTTTCCGTATAATTCAAGAGCTGCTGAGCTAATTGAAGGCCCCGGGCCTTTTCGCCATGCCAGGCTTCCGTTTTTTCGGCCAAATCCTGCCGGGCCTGGGAGAGAGCCGCTTCAAGGGCTTCCAACCGGGCTTCCTCCGCCTCGCGCCCCTCGTTCTTCTCAGCAAGCAGGGCGTTTGCCTCAGCCAAAACCGCCTCAAGACCAGCCAGCAGCTGATCCAAATCGGCAAGCTTCGCCTTCATTTTATCATGACGAAGAATAAAAATGTTTAATTCCAGGCTTTCCAATTCGCGGGAAAGGGTCTGGTACCTGCGGGCAGTTTCCGCCTGAGCTTCCAGGGGCCCCAAGCGGGTGGCGATCTCCTCTAAAATATCCTCCACCCGGCTCAGATTATCCAGGGTGCGCTCCAGCTTTTTCTGAGCTTCCTCCTTGCGGGCCTTGAATTTCACGATGCCCGCTGCTTCCTCAAATACCTGGCGGCGATCCTCCCCCTTCTGAGAGAGGATTTCGTCAATCCGGCCCTGGCCGATGATGGAGTAGCCCTCCTTGCCAATACCCGTATCTCGAAAAAGTTCAATAATATCCTTTAAGCGGCATCCGGTCTTGTTCAAATAGTATTCAGATTCGCCGTTTCGGTACACCCGGCGTGTCACCATCACCTCGGTAAAATCCACCGGCAGGGCATGGTCTTCGTTATCGAACACCAGGGAGACCTCGCAGTAGCTCATAGGCTTTCGGGACTCGGTGCCGTTAAAGATCACGTCCTCCATTTTTGCGCCGCGAAGGAGCCGGGCACTCTGCTCGCCCAGCACCCAGCGCACTGCGTCGCCAATATTGCTTTTTCCCGATCCATTGGGGCCCACAATGCCCGTAATGCCCTGATCAAACACGATCTCCGTGCGCTGGGCAAAGGACTTGAACCCATATATTTCCAGCTTTTTCAGCCGCATTGTTCTCTCCTGATCCTCAAGGGCGCTTAAGCATTTCCAGCGCCTTGTGGGCTGCCTGTTGCTCCGCCGCTTTTTTCGATTTTCCTTGCCCCTGGGCCATAGGTCTGCCGTCCACCATTACCTGGGCTGTAAACGTTCGGTCATGGGGCGGCCCCTGCTGGTCAATGGTTTCATAAACCGGGGGCTCCATTCCCTTGGCCTGCAAATATTCCTGCAAGGCGCTTTTTCCGTCTTGGGTTTCATTTTTGATCTGATCCGCCCGAGGCCACAGGCGCAGCATCATCTCCCGGGCTGCGCCAATTCCGCCATCCAAATAAACTGCTGCCAGCACCGCCTCCATGGCGTCTGCCAGAATGCTGGGCTTCTCTCGGCCATGGGTGGAGGCTTCTCCCTTATCCATGCGCAGGCACCGGCCCAGATCAATCCCCCGGGCCACCTGGCTCAGAGCCGCTTCGCACACCAGCAATGCCCGCTGGTGGGTCAAGCCGCCCTCCCGCATCATCGGGTTGGTTTTGTAGAGCTGATCGCTCATGAGAAACTGCAACACCGCGTCTCCCAAAAATTCCAGGCGCTGGTTATCCTCGCCCCCTAGGGAGGGATGGGTCAGGGCCATTTTAAGCAGGGCTTCGTTTTTGAAGCGATAGCCCATAGCCTTCATCAATGCTTCCATGTTGTGCTCCTATAAGCCATAGGCCGGTACGGTATGACCGTACCGGCCCACGGACTTTTACTTTACTGATGGGCCTCGATGTAATCCACCACGTCGCCCACAGTGCGCAGCTTGGTGATCATTTCATCTTCGACCATGATGCCGTAGTTATCTTCCAGATCCATAATCATGACCATCACATTGGCGCTGTCAGCCTTTAAGTCTTCCACCAGGCGAGCGTCGCGGGTCACCTTAGCCACATCCACCTTCAGCTGCTTGGCGATCATTTCAGCCACTTTTTCAAATACCATTGCGATACACTCCTTTGCGTCTTTTATAATTGCTTATTTATCATCCGCCTGCGTTTGCAGGGAGACTTCCTCAAGTTTTTCGGTGATGCGCTCAACGACCTTGCCGTTGATCATCTTCACTGCCTGGCCGATGGCGCAGGCGATAGCATGAGGATTGGAGGAGCCGTGAGCCTTCACCACAGCGCCTTGCACGCCCAACAGGGGCGCGCCGCCCACCTCGGTATAGTCCATAGACTTCTTCACCCGCTTGAAGGCAGGCTTGGCCAGCAGTGCGCCGATCTTGGAGCGGGTATCACCCATCATCTCATTTTTGATAATGCCCATCAGGGTTCCGGCCATACCCTCCATGAACTTCATGAGCACGTTGCCTGCAAAGCCGTCAGCCACCAGCACATCGCACTGATCATAGGTCACGTCCCGGGCTTCGATATTGCCCACAAAGTTATAGGGGGCTTTTTCCATCAGGGGATAGGCTTCCTTCACCAGAGCGTTGCCCTTTTCAGCCTCAGCGCCGATGTTCAACAGGCCGACCCTGGGATTCTCCAGCCCCATCACGCCCTTCATGTAGGCATCGCCCAGCAAGCCGAACTGGCACAGCCAGTCGCCCTTGCAGTCCACATTGGCGCCGCAGTCAACCAGCAGGAAATAGCCCTTGCCGTTGGGCAGCATAGGAGCCAGCGCCGGGCGCTCAATGCCGGGGATGCGCCCCAGGCGAAACATGGCGCCTGCCAGCACCGCGCCGGTTGACCCAGCGGAAACGAAGCCATCCGCCTCGCCGTTGCGAACCGCCAACATACCCATCACCGTGGCCGACTTGGTTTTGCGCCTAACGCCCATCACAGGGCTTTCATGGTTGGTGATCACCTCTGGCGCATCCACCAGGGTGAGGCGGTTCTTCACATCATCATAGTCCTTCAGGCAGGCCTTCATGTCCTCCATCACGCCAGCCAAGGAAATTTCAAGCTCCGGATAGGTGCGCAGGGCCTCCAGCGCGCCCTCGCAGGTGGCCTGGGGAGCAAAGTCGCCGCCCATGGCATCCAGAAAAATGCGCATATCTTATCGCTCCTTCACAGCAAACGATTCGAATGATTATATCATAATTTATGCCAACGCACAAGCCCGGTCAACGGCGGCGGCTCAAATAGCCATGATGGCGACGCGGCGGCTGCCGGCGGCGGGCCTTGGGCAGATGCTTGTTCCAAAGAGCAACTCCCTCAGGCGGCAGGCTCCTGGCGGGGGCTTCCTCGGTTTTTTCCAGCCAAAGGCGCATCGGCTCTGCCCCGCTTTGCCAAATGAAGGGCTCAAGCATCCCTACCCCCTCATTAACGATGTAACGGTAAGGGCCCGCCCTGCCGCCCTTGCCTACCAAGGCATGGGACCAGGTCATCAGCTCCTGCAAGGAGCGACTCATTTCGTTAAAGCCAATTTGCGCTTCAACTGCTTCCATGTCAGCTTTCAAGCGGGCAACAAGCGCCATATCCATGGGCTTGCCTGTCATGCTCCGGTAGGCATATGCGGCATGGCGCTTAATGAAGCGAATCAAATCCTCCTCCCGGCGGTCGGCCGCCAACAAAAGCCGCTTCACAGCATTGAACCGAGCTTGAAGCGTCGCCAGGGTATCATCCAACCTTTCCGTCGGCTGCTCTGCCATCAGCTCTACAAAAGCCAATGCGCTCTCCAAGCAGGAGGGGGCATCCACCATACGCCGGGTGATACGGCGCATCAGCGCCCGGTTGGTCACAGCCTCGGGACCCATTGACCAACCATAGCAGTTTTCTCTGATTCTAGGCCCGCTGGGATAGCTCAGCCCCATGCCCATATGAATCCGCGCCCCCATCCGGGGCACCAAATCGTCGCTGTTGATCACATGATAAAGGGGATAGGCCGCCGGATCCGCCAGCACGGTGCTGCTGGCAACAGTGGGTGACGCAAAACCATACCCCGTTAAGTGGGCAGGCAGCACGCCATCCTCGTGGATTTTCAGATGCGTCCACATCTGCATCACCGCGCCGCCCTGGCTGTGCCCGGCCATCCAAATCCTAAATCGACTGTCCGGGCGGCGGCACTCCTCTAAAATGTCCCTTAGGCTCAGCTTTTCCACGCCTAATTCCTGCGCCGTTTGAGGAAAAAGAATCTGCGCCTCATTCTCTTCAAACTGGCGGGCCAGCTGCAAAAAGCCCTTATGGAAGCCCCCGTCAGAGGTCATGCGGAAGTTAGAGAACCAGTCATAAAACCGCTTGCCCGTGCCCATAAAGCCGATGGCTGCAACATAATACCCCTCTTGCTCCAGATGATGGAGCATCACCAGCACCTTGCCCGTATCGCTCTGCTCCTTCTGGCGCATGGCGGAGCGCAGCTGGCTCACAGGGTTTCTTTGTCTCAAATCTCGCTTGGCCTTATAAATGGACCAAGCATTTTTCAGGTAGTCCCGGGTGCGGTGGGGTGACACGCGCGCAATGCCGCTGTGGAGCCGATTATCCACTTGGATACTAATGTCCGTCC
>JAFUPO010000272.1 GCA_017481185.1 Clostridia bacterium
AACGTCCAGGTCCTTGACCAGGTCGGAATTCTCTTGAATGAACTGCTTGCGGGGCTCCACCTGGTCGCCCATGAGCAGGGAGAAGATCTCGTCAGCCGCCATGGCGTCCTCAGGGGTGATCTGCATCATGGAGCGGGTCTCGGGGTTCATGGTGGTCTCCCACAATTGCTCCTTGTTCATTTCGCCCAGGCCGGTGTAGCGCGGAATCTCAGGCTTGGGCTCCCGGCCGATCTTATCCATCAGCTCCTGCAATTCTTCATCGGAGTACACATAGTACTCGCTCTTGCCCTTGGTCACCTTGTACAGGGGGGGCATGGCGGCGTACACATAGCCCTTTTCCACCAGGGGCGTCATAAAGCGCCAGAAGAAGGTGAGCAGCAAAATGCGGATGTGCGCGCCATCCACGTCGGCGTCGGTCATGCACACGATGCGGTGGTAGCGCAATTTGCTTTCGTCAAACTCATCGCCAAAGCCGCAGCCAAAGGCGGTAATCATGGCTCGGATCTCAGCGTTATCCAGGGCCTTGTCAATGCGGGTCTTTTCCACATTGAGAATCTTACCCCGCAGGGGCAGAATGGCCTGAAACTTGGAGTCGCGGCCGCCCTTGGCGCTGCCGCCGGCGGAGTCGCCCTCCACCAGAAAGATCTCGCACAAGGAGGCGTCCTTCTCAGAGCAGTCAGCCAATTTGCCGGGCATGGTGGCAGATTCCAGGAGGCTCTTGCGGTGGGTAGCCTCACGAGCTTTGCGGGCAGCCTCCCGGGCCCGGGCAGCGTTAAGCAC
The DNA here is from genome assembly GCA_017481185.1 of Clostridia bacterium. The sequence goes on from JAFUPO010000272.1 coordinate 781, forward strand.
CAGGTCAATGATGGCCTTGGCCACGGAGGGGTTTTCCTCCAGGAAGGCGGACAGCTGCTCAGACACCAGCTTATCCACAATGCCCCGAACCTCGCTGTTGCCCAATTTGGATTTGGTCTGCCCCTCAAACTGGGGTTCAGGCACCTTCACGCTTACCACAGCAGCCAGGGATTCCTGGGTATCGGAGCTCTTTAAGTTATCGTCGTTGTCCTTTAGGTATTTAAACTTGCGGGCATACTCGTTCACCGTGCGGGTCAGCGCAGCGGAAAAGCCCGCCAAATGGGTGCCGCCCTCGGGGGTGCGAATATTGTTGGCGTAGGAGTAAATGGTGTCGTTGAAGGAGTCGTTGTACTGCATGGCCACCTCAACGGTGACGCCGTTCTTCACGCCCTCCATGTGGATGGGCTCGGGGAAGAGCACTTCCTTCATGTTGCGGTTGATGTACTTCACAAACTCCCGCAGGCCGCCCTCGTAGCAGTAATCCCTTTCCAGGGGCTCCTGGGGCCGCTCATCCTTTAGGATAATGCGGATGCCCTTGTTAAGAAAGGCCATCTCCCTCAGCCGGGTTTTTAAAATATCAAACTGGAAATCGCCGGTTTCAAACACGCCGTCAGGGGTTTCCTCGCAGCGCACATCCGGCCAGAATTGAATGGTGGTGCCAGTGCGATCCGTTTCCCCCACCACCTTCAGGTCGTAGAGGATCTTGCCCCGCTTGTATTCCTGCTGATAGATCTTGCCATCCTGATAAACGTTCACCTTCAAGTGGCTAGACAGGGCGTTCACCACCGAAGCGCCTACGCCGTGGAGGCCGCCGGAGACCTTATAGCCCCCGCCGCCGAACTTGCCGCCGGCGTGGAGCACCGTCAGGCACACTTCAACCGCAGGCCGGCCCATTTTGGGATGGATGCCCACCGGGAAGCCGCGGCCGTCGTCCTTCACGGACACGCTGCCATC
>JAFUPO010000273.1 GCA_017481185.1 Clostridia bacterium
ATACCAGGGATGCAATGAAGGGGCGTTGCCCCTTCAGTTTTAAATCGTTTCGACCGGCTTTGCCGGTCGGGCGGGGCGTTTAGCGTAATAAAATGAAATTTTATGGAGCTAAACATTCCTTAGCATCCTCGAAAAAGTGGCGTAAGCCACTTTTTCGACACGCTGAGGCGGGCTCCCGTTGGGGGCCCGCCTTTTGACGTTAGTTGTTATCAAAGGCTGGGTTGTAAGCGTAATGATTTTTCTGCTCCAGTTGCTCCGTAAGGCGGCGAAGCAGTTCGCCAAAGCGCTGATAGTGAACCACTTCCCGCTGGCGCAGGAAGCGGATAACATTGTTCACATCCGGATCATCGCTGAGCCGAAGAATATTGTCATAGGTGGTGCGGGCCTTTTGCTCTGCTGCCAGATTTTCATGCAGATCCGTAATGGGGTCGCCCTTGGACTGGAAGGCGGCGGCTGTATAGGGCATACCTGAGGCGAATTGGGGATAGATGCCGGCGGTATGATCTACGAAATAGGTGTCAAAACCCGATTCCTTGATTTGATCCATGGTCAAGTTGCAGGTAAGCTGGTGAACAATGGCCCCTACGATCTCCAGGTGTGCAAGCTCTTCCGTTCCAATGTCGGTTAGGGCGGCTTTGGCCTCGTTGAAGGGCATGGTGTAGCGCTGGCTCAGATAGCGCAGGGAAGCGCCCAATTCGCCATCGGGGCCGCCATACTGGGTGATGATGGCCTGAGCCAATTTGGGGTTAGGCGTGGCGATCTTTACGGGAAACTGGAGCTTCTTCTCATAGATCCACATACTCAGGCCTCCTTATCCATATTCAAAAGGCAGTGGCAGTGCTCCCAGGGCCAGGGCTCATCCACCCAAGTCCATCGAAGGGGACAGGCGGGGGCCGTGAGGGGCGTGCTGGGACATTCGCGGCAGGCCTGGTTCATGGCTGAGTCGATGCAGGCGTAGTTATCTGCCTGGCCGCACTGCTGGCAAAGCGTTTGGTAAAGGGCCAGGGCTTGCCGGTCTTCCGGATGGGTATCCAGGTATAGGCGAACCTCCCAGGCAGCAAAGGGCAGCGCATAGTCGCGCTTGTCAGCCATGGATAACGCCTCCTTCCCGATAGCGGCGGAAGGGTTTATACAATTCGGGGAAAAGGGTGCCGTTGGCCAGAGCATCCTCCGGGGCAAACACCGTTTCCAAGGCCTGCACAGGGATATAGACCATGGCCAGAGCAGGCGAATGAACATTGCGTCTATTCATGAAAAGGACAACCTTTCACATTTAGGATACGCAGGCAAAAAGGCCTGTACTGAATCCTATGCCAAGGGGCGGTAATGGGTGCGCAATGCTGCGCATAGGATGAGATGAATGGATAAAGGGAGGCGCTGTATGGGCAAATGGGCGCGCTTGGTTTCACAGGGAGCTTTTCCGCCGGAGGTGGTGAGCCGCCTTCCCCGCCTGGTGTGGTATGGCCGTGAACGGCTGCTGGTGGAACAGCATCAGGGAATCGTGACTTATCAGGAGAACAGCCTGCGCTTCCAAACAGTATGCGGCCTGTTAAACATCCAGGGCGTCGGGCTGGAGTTGATCCAATACGGGCCTGAACAGGCCATGGTTAAAGGAAGGATTCATCAGGTAAGTTATCCGGAGGGAGAGGCATGATGAAGGGCATAAAGCGGCTGTTTCAGCGCAGATTTCGGGCGGAAGGGCTGAGCCTGGAAAAGCTGGTGGCGCTATGTGCCGCTCAGGAGATTTCTTTGAGTTGCCTTAGGCGAACTGGACCTAAATGTTTGAAAGGGCGAGTAAGCGAGAGCGACTATCCCCGGCTTTGTGCATTGGCTCAGGAGCGAGGTTGGCAGATCACTTCGCTGGGCAGCGCAGGGATAAGCAGGGGGCTGGAGCGAATGAAGGAAAGATGGGGGTTGGCCGTTGGCCTTGGGCTGACCACCCTCTTAATCATTGCAGCGATGCAGTTCGTTTGGCGGGTAGAGATTGTGGATGCAGGCGCCTATGAAGGAGACGTGCGCGGGTATTTGACTCAGCACGCCATAGGCGTGGGAACCTACAAGGGCCGCCTAGATCTTGCACAGCTTCAAACTGACCTGGAATGGCGCTATCCCAAAGTGGCCTGGGTTCAAACGGCTTTGCGGGGCAGCACCCTGGTGGTGCGCCTGGTAGAGGGGATCCCGGTGCCCCAGGTAGCGCCCTATGGTCAGGCGGGCGATATGGTAGCAGCTAGGGGCGGGGTTATTGTCACGGTGGAGCCAGCAGCAGGCACGGCGCTGGTGAAGGCGGGGGATATTGTTATACCGGGACAGGTTCTCATTCAGGGGGTGGAGCGCAGAGGCGAGGCAGAGAGTGTGCAGGTAAAGGCACGAGGCCGTATTTTAGCCAGGGTTTGGGATCAAGCGCGGGTGCAGATGCCCCTGAATGAGACCTTAAGTGAACCTACCGGCGAAAGCTGCGTTGTTCAGGCGCTGGTTACCCCATGGTTTCAATGGGGAGATCTAGAACACCCAGAGTATGAAGCCAGCGATACGCTGGTGGAAATCTGGCCTCTTGGCGGCGCATGGTGGCCGGTGAGCCTGAGACGGGAGACTACTGAGGCAGTAAAACTCAGGCTGCACAAGAGGGATCAGGCTCAGGTGGAAGCGGAGGCGGGCCTGGCGGCCATGCGGCTGCTGCGACAAAAAATTGGTCTGGATGATGATTTGGTTGACAAATGGGTAGATTGTTGTATGATAGAAGGTGGGATAGTGGAGGCTTGCGCTACTGCGGAGCGAGTGATTAATATCGCTGTGCAGGCGCCAGCTTCCGGCCCGCAAGGGCAAGACCCGTTGATTGGAGGATATTAAGATTGTCTGAAACCAGGCAGATCAAGCTGTGCGTCGATACTATGGACGCTTATTTGTCTCTCTTTGGCATGAATGACCAGAATGCCGCGCTGATCGAACAGGAGACAGGGGTCGCTCTGTCTCTGCGAGATACAGAGCTGTGCCTGACCGGGGATGGAGAACAGACCCTTTTGGCTCAGCAGGTGATTGAGAAGCTGTTGGATATGATTCGCCGCGGTGAAATGGTAGACCGCTCTCGCATCCGCTACGCGATCGCTTTGGCCCGAGAGGGTCAGGTGGACAGGCTGGATGAAGTGATGCGGGACGTGGTGGCGATCACCCACCGAGGCAAGCAGATCAAGTGCAAAACCCTGGGCCAGCGCCACTATATCCAGACCATTAAGGATCATGATCTGACCATTGCCGTGGGCCCTGCGGGCACGGGCAAAACCTATTTGGCCATGGCCTTGGCCGTGGTGGCGCTGCGCAACAAGGAAGTGGAGCGCATCGTGCTGACCCGCCCGGCGGTTGAGGCGGGAGAAAAGCTGGGATTTTTGCCCGGCGATCTAACTCAGAAGGTAGATCCCTATTTGCGGCCCCTGTACGACGCGCTGTATGATTTTATGGGCGTAGACGCTTATCAGCGGCTGTTTGAGCGGGGCGTTGTGGAGGTTGCTCCTCTGGCCTATATGCGCGGCAGAACCCTTTCGGATTCTTTTATTATTTTAGATGAGGCGCAGAATACCACCTGTGAGCAGATGAAGATGTTCCTGACCCGCTTCGGCGCGGGCAGCCGGGTGGTGGTCACCGGCGATGCCACCCAGACCGACCTGCCCTTTGGCAAGCAAAGCGGCCTGTTGCAGGCGCTGGAGGTGCTGGGCGAT
>JAFUPO010000274.1 GCA_017481185.1 Clostridia bacterium
CGCCCAGGGTGGCAGAGAAGGGCAGGCCGTTGTTGATAAAGTCGTTAACAGTTTTGCCCTGATACTTGAAGCTGGGCCCTAATTCCAGCCGGATCAGGCCGCCCATATAATCTAGAAACTGCTTCCACAGGGGGTCGTTAAGCTTATACTTTTCGTTCAGAGCTTCCAAAACGGCCTTGGGCACCTGCTTATCCATGGTAAAGGGGCCGCCGGGCACCACGTGCATGAGGACGAAGGTCAATAGCGCAATCATAAACAGCGTGACCACCATCATCAAAAGCCGTTTCACCAAATACCGGGTCATTTCTTACCTCACATCCAATTTGCTTTACTGGTATCTAGAGCTTTCATTATACAACAAAACCGCCCAATGACACAACAAAAAGATTGTTAAAATACAAGAAAAAGGCAGGAACAATGAACAGGCCTTCCGCTAACAACACACAGCGGAAGGCCTTTCACATCAATAAAGTTTCACCGCATAGCCCCGAGCATTTTTGTCACTCTTGCGCCAGCAAACGCCTGCCAGCACAAAGCCCCCATCCTGAGGATCCTCACAGGCGGTGTTGAAATAATCCGCGCCGTCAGTGCCGGTGCATACCTGCCAAAGGATGCGGCCCGTATCGTCGATGCACAGGGCCCAGGCATCGGAGGCCTTGGCCGTGGCCCGAGAGTTTTTAACATCCCCGTCCTGGGAGGTGGTGGAGCCCAATAGCAGGCAATGGCCGTTTTTAAGGATCACGGTGCCCCGCAATTCTTCATCCCCGGAGCCGCCGTAGCGCTTGGACCAGATGCAGCGGCCCATGCGGTCGATGTTCATGGCCCAGAAGTCCTGACCGCCCCGAGAATCCCCCACCCGATCCCCGGAGGGGCTGGCCGTGAAGCCCGTAACCAGGAAGGTGCCGTCGGCCAGGGGGCGGATATTATCGAAAACATCCTGGCCGCTGCCGCCGTAGGTGCACTGGTTCACCAGGTTCAGGGCCTTATCCAGCACCAGGATGTTGCCGTCGGAGTGGCTGCCCTTGCTGGTCATGCCCACCATGATGAGGCCGCCGTCCGCCGTGGGGGCGGCGCTGTCAGGCACATCGTTGAGGCTGTCGCCAAAGTTGGCAAAAGCCAACACCTCCCCCTGGGGGCTCAATTTCACCACAAAGAAGTCCTGGCCCCCATTGCTTTTGAGAACGCCATTGCTGCTGGAATACATCCAGCCTGCGCCGGCGATATTGCCGTCAGAAAGCTCCACCACCATGTCAAAGCCGTAGGGCTGATCGCCGCCGCCAAAGCTCTTGAGCCAATCGATGGAGAAATCCTCCTTCAGGTGGCCAATCAGGGCGTTGGTGCGCTTAGTGGTGGCCTTGCTGCCGCCCTTGCGGAAGTCTGCGTCCCAGATATTTTTGAAATCCTTGTCGTTGGAGCGGGTCACGCCGGAGATGTAGTAGCCCTCGGCCGCGGGCACGATGCAGTGATAGGAATCCATGGCGCTGCCCCCGGCCATCACAGTGCTCTCAATAGTGCCCCGGGCGTCCATCTGAATCACGAAAGCGTCACGATCTCCCTGGGTCTTTTTAAAGGGCTTCTTGGAGGAGGTGGTGCGGCCAGAGAACACAACGCCCGTGCCATCCTTCTGGGGAATGGCCCACATGATCTCGGTGAAGTTGTTTTTGCCAATCTCCTGCTCCCACAAAACCAGGGGCTCCCCATAGCCCAGGCTGAAATTCTCCGGGGCCAGGGGCTGCCAGCCTGCCAGCTGATCAGCCGGCAGATATACCAAGCTCTTCTCGTAGGCCACATAGGCCCATTCCATGCCGGTGCGATCCCTTTCCACATGGCGCAGCTCCACCGTTTCACCAGCGGGGATTTCCATAGCCTTGGCTGCCGATTGGTGGGGCGCCCGCAGGGCCTGGGTATCGCCAGCTGCCTGCCACTGGCCCTGGAGCCATACCATCCGGGGCACATAGCCGGATACTTGAAGGCTTTTCTCACTGATCCACCCCCGGCTAGCTTCGCCCTCGTCGGTGGTGTAGGCGGTGAGGTAATGGCCGGTGGCTTCATCCCGGGCCAGCACATAAACTGCTGCTCCCTTGGCCAGGGTATCCAGGCTTTCCGCCTTGGCTGCATTGGCGGCGGCCACCTTGGTTTTTTGCTTAAGGGTTCCCTGGGCTGCCACCTGCAAGCCTCGGGTGGGCTCCCCTGTAAAGGGATCAATGGCTGTGATGTCCAAGGGATCATAGCTTTCGTCGCGGATCTGCACGGCTTCGCCGCTGAGCTCCATCACCTGGTACAAGGCTGGGTGGGTCTCAACGCTGCCCTGGCTGATAACGGTTTTTTCAGCAGAAGCGCCGCTGATACGGGTCAGTGAATAGCTGCCCGTACCCGTATGGGAACCGTGAAGGGCGATGCGGTAATCCCCATCCACCAGCACCAGCAGCTTTTCATCCATCTGATCCCCCAGGATGGACAGGGAGCCAAAGGGCGCGCTGAGGGAATCATCCTCCGCCGCGCTGGAAAGATACAAGCCGGTGCCATCCTGCACCCGCACATCCATAGCGCCGTCCACCCGCATCTGGTAGGCGCTGACGCTTTCATCTGCCGTACAGGAAACGGCGATGGAAGTGAACACCTCCGCCAGTTCCAGAGCAATATCCCCTACCTGATCAAATGCCACTTCATAATATTGCGTTTCATACCCGGCAGACAGCACCTGGCGGGTATACGCTCTATCTGTGTCCCCCAGGGCTGCGCCCACCAGGCCGATGGTATAGACCCGGCCCAATTCGGCAGCCTTTTCTCCCTGCTGCACCGCGTAGGCTACCGGGTCGCTGCCGCCCACGTTGGCCCAGCCGTCGGAAAGCATCAGCACCACCCGGGTGCGGCCCGCATCCCCCTGGCTGGTAAGCATCTGCACCGCCTGGGCGTAGCCGCCGCCAGTATTGGTGCTGCCGCCGGTGCGGATGCCCCGCACAGCCTGGCGCAGGGCAGCCTCATCGCCGATGCCGGTGAGGCCGATAACCTGAGCCGCCGCATCGTCATACTGGGCCACGCCCACCCGGCTGGCCGGATTGATAGCATACAGGGTCTGGGCAAAGGCAATGGCCGCGTCCTGAGCATAGGAAAGGACGTTTTTGCCTGTTCTGGCGTTTTCAGCCGCCATGGAGCCGGAAGCATCCAGCACCAATACCACATCTAAAGGCGTGTAGGAATAGGTGATCATCTCTTCCTGCGTCGCTTGGGCAGGCTGAGAAACGTTCACCACCGTGCCCGCCTCGTCAGCCGCCTGGTAAACGGTCTGCCCCGTGGCGTGATCCACTGCCTGGGGCTGGTCAAACCCGGTGAGCCAAGACCCCTGAGCCAAGGCGCTGCCAGCGACCATCAAACCGCACAAAGTTAAACTTATCAGCCGTTTGAGCATATCTTCTCCCCCCTTGTATTCTTATTCTACATTTCAGGAAAAGCCTGTCAATCAAAATTCTCTTTTTTCGGTGACAATCTGACGAAAATAGATTATAATATATCCTGCTATACTATATTTGCAATGAAAGGGGGGGCGACGTCCATGAACGGTGATCCCAGGGATCCCAGGTATTACCGCCCCCAGAGCGGCAGCTATCAGCCCCAGCCGCCGGTGCAGCAGCCCCGCTACCTGGCCCCCCAGGCTCAGGATGATGCGCCTGCGCCGCCCGCTCAAAGGGTGCGCCAGCCCCGTAGCCAAAGGCCCCCTCAGCCGAGCCGGGCAGGCGGCCAGCAGGGCTATCGACCCACCCGGCAAAAGCCACGGAAGCAAACGATCATCTGGTCTCGGCTGCTGCTTGTGATCCTGTGCGTCGGCGTGATGGTCTACGCGGCCAGCCAGCTGATCCTGTATGCCATCGGCTCCATCAACACCCACCGCAACAATGCGGCGCTGCAGGCCATGTATGTTTCCCACACCGAAGCGCCCACCCAGCAGCCCACCGCCACCCCCGATCCCACGCCCACCCCTGTGCCAACGGCAGCACCGGCTGTTGTGGCCCGGGTTACTCCCACGCCTACGGCAGCCCCCCGGCTGAAGGATGAATACCAGTTCATCGGCAAAACCACCCGCAAGGAGCTGCAGGAGCTTTGGGGCATCAACCATGACCTGGTTGGCTGGCTGAACATCCCCGGCGTGGTGGATCTGCCGGTGGTTTACCGGGATAATGACTATTACCTGAAGCGAGACTTTTACAAAAATCGCAGCAATGCAGGCACCCTGTTTCTGGATGTGAACCACCCGCTCAGAGCAGAGAACCAGTACCTGGTGATCCACGGCCATAACATGAAGGATGGCAGTATGTTTGGGCTGCTGGCCCACTATGAGGATCGGGATTACGCCGCAAAGCACCCCACCATCTACTGGAGTACCCTTTACCGGGAGGAAACCTACAAGGTTTTTGCCGTGCTGGTGGTGCCCACGGATGTAACGGATCCCCATTTCGTGCCCTATTTAGGAACGCCCAAATTCTCCTCCATTGCTCATTTTAATTCCTTTATTGACCAGGTGCGCAAAAACGCCAAGTATATCACCAGCGAAAAGGTGACCCATGAGGATGCGCTTCTGACCCTCTCCACCTGCCTGGATGATGACCGCATTGTGGTATTGTGCAAGCGAACCTCCCACTAACGTGCGTCGGAAAAGAGGCTCAAGCCTCTTTTCGAGAATATTTAAGGAATGTTTAGCTACATGAAATTTCATTTTATTCCGCTAAACTCCCTGCCCGCACGGCAAAGCCGCGCGATACGATTAATAAATGAAGGGGCTTTGCCCCTTCATTGCATCCCCTCAGTTCTGAAAGGATCATTTTGTGCTTAAACGATTTTGGATTTTCATGCTGCTGTTGACCCTGGCATTTTCCTCCGCCCAGGCCCTGAGCCTTGAGGAGGCTCTGCCGGAGTTTCCCCTGGTGCCCGGGGCGGTGCGGATGGTTCATGAGGATGGCCGCCAAGCCTGGCGCCTTCCTGACGATGAAACCGATTATACCGGCTGGGCCGCCCAGGAAACGGTGTACTGCCTGACCTTCACCGATGGGCAGGGCGCGCCCCTGGCGGGGGTGATGGCCAACGTGTGCGACGAAAGCACCTGCCAGGTGGTGTTTTCCGATGAGCAGGGCCAGGCCTGGCTGATGAAGATGCCCTATGCCTATGAGGTGCACGTGATCATGGCCCCCGGCCTCACCGTGGACGCTGAAGCGGTGTGGCTCCTGCCGGAGGCAGGCGGGGAAATGGTGATTGTGCTGAACAACTGACATCTCCCCTTACCCTGAAATGGTTTTCCGGGGGCAGGAGCGCGAGGGAGGGGAATCCTTTTGCAAAAGGATCCCCCTCCCTCGCCTTATTTAATTCAGCAGCGGTTTCACCAGGGCTTCCAGCTGTTCATAGTTCACGGAGCCTGTGGCGTTATAAACGATGACACCGTCCTCATCCAGGATGACCGTCATGGGCAGCAGGGTGGATCCCCCCAGCTGGGTGATGAACGCGCCGTCTGCATCCAGGGCCCAGGTGAGATCCAGGCCAGTCTTTGCGATATAGGCAGGCACATCCTCTGTGACCAGATGGCTGTGAACGGCAGCCACCTGAATTTGCGGATAGTTCTTTTTAAGAGCGGCAAAGTGAGGCAGCTCCTCCACGCAGGGGCCGCACCAGGTGGCCCAGAAGTTCAGCACCGTGACCTGGCCGGGCTCCCTTTGCAAAATACCGCCCGCGTACAGGGGCAGGGCGTAATCTGGGCAGCGCATCCCCACCTCAGGGCCTGTGAGCACAGGCTCCGGCTGGTTCACGCTAATGAACACCCCGCAAAGCAGGCATAGGGCCAAGGCCCAGGCAACAGCCTTCACCCACCGGGGGCGGCGCTTGGGGCCCTTCCATTGGATGGCTCCGGTAGGGCAGATGGTTTTACATTTGCCGCACTGGATGCACTCATGATCCCCCACCTCATGGATATCCACCGGGCAGCAGCTAACACACTTGCCGCAGCTTATGCACTTGGAGGGCTCGATCCTGATACCCAAGAGCGAAACCCGGGCGAACAGGCCATAGATGGCCCCCAGGGGGCATAGGAAGCGGCAGAAGGCCCGAAAAATAAACACGCAGGCAGTGAGAATGGCAACCAACAAAACAAATTTCCAAGTAAACAAGCCGCCCAGCATGGAGAGACGATCTGCATGATCGGGGTGAGTGAGCAGGCCGATCGCTCCCTCCAGGGTGCCTGCGGGGCAAATATATTTGCAAAAGGCAGGCAGAGGCACGCTCCGCAGTGCATAGGCCAGGGGCAGAATCACCACCAGCAGGATCAAAAGCCCATATTTCAGCCAGGAAAGAGCCCGAGTAAACCGGCTCTTTTTTAATTTGGGGGTGGGAATCTTGTGAAGCAGCTCCTGCAAAAGCCCCATGGGGCATAAAAAGCCGCAGATTGTGCGGCCCAGGGTAAGGCCAAAAAGAAGCAGGATGCCCAGCGCGTAATAAGGGGCCCTTGTGCCGGTGGAGGCCAGGGCGTTCTGCAAAGCGCCCAAGGGGCAGGCGCCAACAGCCCCCGGGCAGGAGTAGCAGTTAAGCCCGGGCACGCACAAACCCTTTAGAGGGCCGGTATAAATATCTCCCTTGATGAAGCCTTTCAAATGGGCGTTATAGAGCAGCGCGGCATAAAGCTGGATGAGCCGCCGCTGGGTGGGCAAAAAGCGCGAAAGCTTACCCAAGGCCGATGCACTCCGTGCAGATGGTGATGGCCTTATAAAGCACATCCCGCAGCCCGCCGTTAATGACACCCAGCACTGTCAGGGCGATAGCCGCAACAAATAGGCCCGTACGCAGCCCCCTCAAATGAGGCAGCGGCTTTTTTAGCTCAGCCATCCCTTGCGCTTTGGGCTTGGCCGCTTTGGAGGGCCGGAGCCCCGATAGCGCCACTCCCGCCAGCGCCGCCCCCAGCCACAGCCCAAGGAAGGGGAGGATCTCATTCCAGGCCGCTGCGACCGCCTCGGGGGTATAGGGCATGATCCTCAGGGCATGATAGATGAACAACGTCGCCATGAACAGGGTCAGCGCGCCTAAAAAATATTGATAATACTTAAGGGTTTTCATGGCATCACACTCCTGCTTTTATGATAGCATAAAAAACGGCCTCTGACGAGGCCGTTGAGACATTCTGCAACCGCAAAATACACTTCATGCGCCAATGAACTTTTCGATCTTCACCAGGGCCTGAGTGAGCTTGTCCAGGGCGGTGGCGTAGGAGCAGCGAATATGCCCCTCTCCGCTTTCGCCAAAGGCGGTGCCGGGCACGCAGGCCACGTGCTCCTTTTCCAAAAGCTTCTGGCAGAAATCGTCAGAGGTCATGCCGGTTTTTTCAATGCTGGGGAAAATGTAGAAGGCGCCCAGAGGCTCAAAGCAACTAAGGCCCATCTTGCGAAAGCCCTCCACCATCACCCGGCGGCGGCGGTCATAGCTGCGGCGCATGACGTTGACATCCTCATAGTTGTTTTCACGGCCCCGCTTCAAAGCTTCGTAGGCAGCGGCTTGACCCTGCCGGGGGGCGCAGAGGATGTTGTACTGGTGGATTTTGAGCATCACATCCATGATTTCCTTGGGGCCGCAGATGTAGCCTACCCGCCAGCCGGTCATGGCAAAGGACTTGGAGAAACCGTTGATGGTCAGGGTCCTTTCCCACATACCGGGCAGGGCGGCAAAGGATACGTGCTTGTTGTCGCCGTAGGTCAATTCCGCGTAGATCTCGTCAGAAATGACGATGATGTTCGTATCCTTCAAAGCCTCGGCCAGCTTAAGGAGATGCTCCTTGCCCATGACCCCGCCGGTGGGGTTGTTGGGATAGGGCAAAATCAGCGCCTTGGTGTTGGGGGTGATAGCCGCCTTCACCGCCTCAGGGGTCAGGCGGAATTCGTCCTCCGCCCGGGTGCGCATGGGCACCGGCACGCCCCCGGCAAAGATCACGCTGGGGCAGTAGCTCACATAGCTGGGGTCGGGGATGAGTACCTCGTCACCCTGGTTGATCAGGGCCCTGAGGGCCAGGTCGATGGCTTCGGAGGCGCCCACCGTGACCAGGATTTCCTTCTCAGGGTCATAGGGGGTGCCAAAGCGGGTCTCCAGATAGTAGCTGATCTCCTTTAAAAGCCCAGGCAGGCCCCGGTTGCCGGTGTACTGGGTCTGCCCGTCCAGAATGGAGGCGATGGCCGCATCCCGGATATGGTAGGGGGTCACAAAATCCGGCTCGCCCACGCCTAGGGAGATGCAGTCGGGCAGCTTCTGGGCAATGTCAAAAAACTTGCGGATGCCGCTGGGGGGCACCGCCGCCACAGAAGGATTTAAAAGCTTCTTATAATCCATCACGGGGAGATCACCAGCCTGGGATCGGGCTTGTCATCCTCAAAGATAACGCCCTCAGACTTGTACCGCTTCAAAACGAAATGGGTGGCGGTGCCGGTAACCATCTCCAGCGTGGACAGCTTGGAGGAAACGAAAAAGGCCAGTTCCTTGAGGGTATGGGCCTCCACCAGGAGCAAAAGGTCGTACGCGCCGGACATGAGGTAAACGCTCTTCACCTCGTCGAACTTGTAAATGCGCTTGGCCACGGCGTCAAAGCCCATATCCCGCTGGGGGGTGACCCGCACCTCGATCATGGCCTCCACCCGATCGCGGTCGGTTTTGTCCCAGTTGATGATGGGGGCATAGCGGAGGATCACATGGCGGTTTTCCATGTCCTCAATGGCTTGAGCCACTGCCTCCACATCCGTTCCGGTCATTACGGCCAATTGTTCCAGGGGCAGACGGCAGTCCTCCCTAAGGATCTCCAGCAGCTGCATTTGTAAGCTTTGCATCAAGGGCTCCTCCTTTGTTTATAATTGCCGCAGGGCATCCACCAGGGCGGTTTTGCCTGCGGTTTTTTCATCCTTATATTTGATGATGCGGCCCGGCACCCCGGCCACCACGGCGTTTTCAGGCACGTCGGAAACCACCACGCAGCCTGCTGCGATAACCGCGCCCTTGCCCACATGGCAGCCCTCGATGACCACCGCGTTGGCGCCGATCAATACGTCATCTTCAATAATCACCGGGGTGGCGCGGGCAGGCTCAATGACCCCCGCCAGCACGGCCCCTGCACCCACGTGGCAGTTTTTGCCCACGGTGGCCCGGCCCCCCAGCACAGCGCCCATATCGATCATGGTGCCCGCACCCACCACTGCGCCGATGTTGAGAATCGCGCCCATCATGATCACAGCGTTGTCGCCGATCTCCACCTGATCCCGGATGATGGCGCCGGGCTCGATGCGGGCAGTGATGTTCTTTTTATCCAGCAGGGGA
>JAFUPO010000275.1 GCA_017481185.1 Clostridia bacterium
GGGTCATTTCGCGCACCCACCCGTCATGACCGGTAACGCGAATCACATTATCGTAATGGGTAACCACGATCTGATGATCCTTGGAAAAATGAACATCCAATTCGATGCCGTCAGCGCCCACCTCGGCAGCCAGTCGGAAGGCCGCTAGCGTATTTTCAGGAGCGTCGCCAGAAGCGCCGCGATGCGCCCAAACCATGGTATTGCTCATATGATATATCTCCTTTTAACCGAAATTAGTCGTTTCATTATACCCTATGTAGATAAGAACTGCAAGAGATTTCTGAAAACTCCCTCTCTGATTTCTCATTAAATTCTCATGAGCTCCCAAGTTTTTTCTCAAGCAGCCTGCATCTATTTATGGTAAGATAGGGCTGTCGAAAGATCAGTTGGATAAGGAGGAAGCATCATGAACCGCTACACCATTGAAGATATTGAAATCATACGCCGCAAAAGCGGTATCAGCTACGAGGAAGCAGTCAATCTATTGGAATACCACAATGGCAATCTGGCAAAAGCTCTGGTGGATTTGGAGCGCAACGGAAGAATCAGAACAGAGGAAGAGGAAAAGGCTTCCCATGCTCATCAGGGAGAGGATGGCAAGCGCAAAGCGAAAGGGCTTTTGTCAAAGCTGTTTAGGATCCGCGTGCTCGTGAGAAAAAATGACGTGGTCATCGCCAACCTTTCCTCTCTTTTTCTTTTAGTGGCGCTGCTGGTAAGCTCCCATCTGCTGATTATTTCGCTGATTTTGATACTTGTTCTTGGTTACCGAGTAAGCATCGAGAGAAACAGCAAAGATTTTGCAGCCAATGATCTGGAAAACATGGTCAAAAACGCTGCCGTTAATGTTAAGGACACAGTAACCAGCTTTGCCCGGGAGCTGGCGGATGATGATGAAGCCCCACCCCGAGAAGACAGCTTCTACGCTTCCGGCCGCCGTGGCCCCGCGCCTTCTGAACAAACCCCTCCAACCAGACCCGACAGCGCTCGCCCTGTCACCGTCAACTGCCCTCAAGATGGCGGCGTGGAGATAGAAGATGGCGACGACGGCTACACTGAGGCTACAATTCGCTGATAGATTTCCCCTCCGTTTCGGAGGGGATTTATGCTATAATAGCCATAAAAGGAAGGGAGAGAGCCATATGCCGCGTATCCTGGTGGTTGAGGATGAAAAAAAGATCGCACGCTTTCTTGAACTGGAGCTGCTTCACGAAGGCTATGAGGTCAAAACAGCCTTTGACGGCCGCTCTGGCCTTGACGCTGCCCTTAGCTGGGCGCCCGATCTCATAATCCTGGACCTGATGCTGCCGGAAATTAGCGGCATTGAGGTTTGTCGCAGGCTTCGCCACACCAGCGATGTGCCAATTATTATGCTGACCGCGAAGGACGATGTATCTGATAAGGTCATGGGGCTTGATATGGGCGCTGACGATTATATGACCAAGCCCTTTGCCATTGAGGAACTGCTGGCCCGCATCCGCGTGGGTCTTAAAAAGCACCGCTCGGGCCAATCTATTTTCAATAGCATAATCACCCTTGGGCCCGTAAGCCTGGACAAGGCCAGCTATCAGGTGCAGTGTCAGGGAGAAAATGTTTCCCTGACCAAAAAGGAGTTTGATCTGCTGCATTATCTCATGGCTCATCAGGGAATAGCAGTCAGCCGCGACACACTTATCAATGATGTGTGGGGCTACGCCTTTGTGGGGGATACGAATATTGTGGATGTGTATATCCGCTATTTGCGCCATAAGCTTGACGATCGATTCGGTATTAAAACCATCCATACCATTCGTTCTGTGGGGTATATGTTCAAACATGAGTAATAAAAAAGAGAAGGGCCATTTGGGGATCCATGGTTATCTTTCGTCCCTTCTGAGCAGATTCCGTTTTTCTCTCACTTTTCGTATTGCGCTCCACTACGCCTGGCAGCTTTTGCGAAGCACTCTTTGGGTGCTGCTGCTGTTTTCCTTAATCTATGGTTTTGCTCAGATTCCCAGTATGGCGCGAACGATTCGGCGCGTCAGGCAAATTGAAACGGGGCCTGAGCACCTCTACACATACCAGCAGATTCGAGAGCCTGGGGTGGCAGCCCGCTGGATGGACGAGCCGTTTACAGGCGCAGAGGTCGTTTTGAAGGAAGCCTTGGACAGTGATTTATTAAACTGGCCGCCTATTTTGGATATATCTGTCCACAAGGATAGCGGTACGCTGGTCGTCTCTTTCGACTTGACCGAGCGCCTGGAGATGCTTATGCTGCTCTTGGCGGGCGTCCTGCTGCTGGATGTGCTGCGCATCGCTTATTTTATGCGAAACGGTAACAGGCTTAATCAGCGGGTGCTCAGGCCTATTCGGGAAATGACTGATACCGCGGCGACCCTAGGGGCAGGCAACTTATCCAACCGCATCAATATCGCTGGTACCAAGAACGAATTAAAGGATCTGGCCCAGGTCATCAATCATATGCTGGATCGCATTGAGCTGAGCTATAACAGCCAGAAGCAGTTTGTTAGCGATGCCTCCCATGAGCTGCGCACCCCCATTGCCGTGATCCAGGGATATGCCAATATGCTGGAGCGCTGGGGCAAGGAAGATAAGGAAATTCTGGACGAGGGCATCCGCGCTATCACCCAGGAAACAGCCAGCATGAAGGAGCTTGTGGATAGCCTGCTTTTTCTTGCGCGCCATGACAAAAGAACGCTCCTTTTGGAAGTGGAAGCTTTTGACCCCTGCGAAGTTATGGCTGATCTTTACCGTGAGGCCACGATGCTCTCCCCTGGCCACACCTTTCATCTAGATCCCCTAGAGCATTGCTTCATTAACGCCGATAAAAAAATGGTCAAGCAGGTGATGCGCATCCTCTGCGACAATGCAATTAAATATACGCCTCTAGGGGGCGCTATCACGCTCAGCGCCCGCAAGCAAGCCGGCGGCTGCCAGCTTTCTGTGGCCGATACAGGGCCTGGAATCTCCAAGGAGGAGCTTGGCAAGGTTTTTGATCGGTTCTATCGGGCGGCTACCGCCCGGCGCGGCGATGTCAGCGGCCATGGGCTGGGTCTGTCCATCGCCCGCATTATTGTTATCGCGCACAAGGGTGAAATCAAGGTGCGCAGCAAGGTTGGCAAGGGAACCATTTTTACAGTTTTCCTTCCCGAATAAGAAAATCGCTCCAGCACGGAGCGCTTTTCTTATGATATGAATCGTGCAGTTGGGTATCCCCCTGCTTTTACTTTGATGCGTTCACTCTTTCAGGTTCAACCTTGTAGATAAGATTAAAATCCTTGGGTAGATCGGCGGTTACCCAGAACATAGCATACCGATGCTCCTGCCCTACGTAAAGGCCTTGCTTATTTTTGTAATGACGGATAACCAAACTCTGCGGGATCACCTCGCGCACGTGATTGCGCACCATATCTCTGGAGCTTTCTGCCACGGAATCAATCACCAGCAGCTGCTTTTCGCCGTTCACGATACGGGCATCTACGATAGCAACGATATGGCCCACCCGCAGATTGCAAAAGGCTGTGCCCTTGCCCGTGCTCATATGCTCCCACAAAGCATCCAAATCGTTGCGCAGCCCATCTTCGCGATATTCAAGGCCAATTTTTTTGCCCATCCCGGTAACCATCAAGCCGTGGAGCAGGCCGGGGCGATCTGTTCCATCGTCTCCCCTGCCGCCGTTTGCCATGGAAAAATCAGCCATCTCCTCGGCGGAAAGGCGGATCCCATGCATCCATTCCACCGCATGGCACAGGGAAAAAATACCGCAGCCAGCATCCGAAAGGTTTTCATCGCCGTTTTCATAATAATAAGGATGCGTCCAACCAGGGTTGCTCTGGTAGCAAAACAGAATTGTGTGATCCTCGTAGGCGATCACTTTGGTTTTACCCGTTGCTGGTTCTATCATCTCAAGCGCCTCCTTAGTCTCCTTGCAATTATTCTAAGCCTGTAGGGGCTCCTTGTCAATGGAGGTCTTTTTCGGTCGAAAAAGCATTGTATTTTTCTATATGCAGGCGGTATAATAGGCTGTATCAAAATGAAGGAGGCTTTCCCATGGATGCCAGCGTACTTTCTCCCTTCAATCGTTTGCCTGGCAAGATTGGTTTTTACTACCATAACCTTGAAACCCAGGAGACCCTTTCCATGGCTGCCGATCTTCCTCTGATCGCCGCCAGCGTAATTAAGCTACCCATTATGGTGGAGGCCTTCAATCAGGCGGAGCAGGGGCTTCTTGATCTTATGGAGCCTGTAAAGGTGGAGCGCAAAGATTGCTTGCCCTCCTGCGGCGCACTCTCCTACCTTCATGAGGGAGTGACCCTCCCCTGGATCGATCTGGTGACGCTGATGATCATCGTCAGCGATAACACGGCGACCAACCTTTTAATTGAGCGCCTGGGGATAGATTGCATCAACGCCACCATGGCCCATTTAGGTCTTACCGCAAGCCGCTTGAACCGTAAACTATTCCGGCCAGAGCTTTCCAGACAAGGGATTGAAAACCGTGTTACAGCGAGGGATATGGGCATCCTTCTTGAGAAAATCTATAAGGGTGAGGTTGTCTCTCCCCAAGCCAGTGCACGGATGCTGGAGATCCTCAGCCATCAGCAGCTCAATGGTAAAATGCCTTTTCACCTCCACGGCCGCGGCATCAAATGTGCGCATAAAACCGGCGAGGATACAGGCATCACCCACGATGTAGGCATTGTCTATGGCCCGCAGCCCTTTGTGGTTTGTTATCTGAGCAACGAGGTGGAAGTTACTGACTTTGAGCACCTCATTCATGAAACGACCTTGACACTTCTCAATGCCACAGAAAGGAACCTAAAAAAGTGAAAAAACTTTTGATCGTAGTAGATTACCAAAAAGATTTTGTAACAGGCTCCTTGGGCTTTCCCAAGGCCCAAACGCTGGATGACGGGATCTGCGCAAAAATTGCTGCGTACCGTTCAGCCGGTGATGTAATCGCCTTTACCTACGACACTCATGGCCCGGATTATATGAACACAAAGGAAGGCAAAAACCTTCCCGTTCCCCACTGCATCGAAAATGATCCTGCGTGGGAGCTTTATGGCAAAACCGCCTTGGCGAAGCAGCCGCAGGATCTTGTATTTGTGAAGCACTGCTTCGGCTCCGCCTCTTTGTTTGATCATCTGCGCAGAACTCCCTATGCGCAGATCGAGTTGGTAGGCGTTGTAACTAATATCTGCGTAATCTCCAACGCCGTGCTCGTCAACACAGCGCAACCTGAGACGCCTGTCGTAGTCGATGCGTCTCTGTGCGCCAGCAACGATGATGCTTTGCACTGCGCTGCCCTTGATGTAATGGCTAGCCTCCACTGCCAAGTAATCAATCGATAAAAAAACGCCTTTCTCGATTTGAGAAAGGCGTTTTAATTGATTTCTATTACTGCCTTTGACCGCAGTTTGAACAAAACTTAGCGCCCTGGGTCAGGTCGCTGCCGCAGCCGGAGCATTTGGGCGCGCCCTGGCTAGCGCCACAGTTGGAGCAAAATTTGGCTCCAGGATTCACCGAACTGCCGCACTGAGCACAGAAGCTGCCTACCTGCTTTGGCGTCATGGGCTGCGCCTGCTGCATCCCCTGCATAGACTGGCTGAACATCTGCCCCATCATGGCCGCTGCTCCCATCCCAACGCCCATTCCGGCCATCGAACCGCCGCCGTCGTTATTATTGGCAGCCTCACGCATAGCCTCTGCAGCCTGGAACTGGGTGTAGCGGTTCAAATCGCCCACAACCCCCATAGAGGTGCGGCGATCCATCGCCTCCTCCACTTCCTGAGGCAGGCTGATGTTTTCAATGGCAAAGGTGCACAGGGCTAGGCCCATTGGGGCCAGCCGAGGATTCAGTGCCTGCATGGCATAGCTGCCAAGCTCGTCATAATTTGCAGCCAAATCCAACGCAGGAATCTTGCTCTGAGCAATGGCATCGCTCAGGCCGGACACAATCAACCGTTTGATTTGCCCGTCAACATCATCAGTGCTAAATACCGGGCTGGTGCCAAACACCTCTTTAAGGAAAACCACAGGATCGGAGACCCGGAAGGAATACAGGCCAAAGGCGCGCAAGCGAATCATGCCAAATTCAGCATCCCGCATCATGACCGGATTGGAGGTGCCCCACTTCATATCGATGAATTGACGCGTGTTTACAAAGTAAACATCAGCCTTGAAGGGGGAGTTGAAGCCGTACTTCCAACTTTGCAAAGCAGTCATAACCGGCATATTGGCCGTTGTCAATTCATATCGGCCAGGCGCATAAACATCTGCAATGCGCCCTTCATTCATAAATACAGCCACCTGGCTTTCCCGAACGGTAAGCTGTGCGCCCATCATGATCTCTTTGCCGTTCATATCGTACTTGTAAACGATGGTATCACGGCTGTCATCCACCCATTCGATGACATCAATCAGCTGACCCTTAATGATGTTTGTAAAGAAGCCCATACTCTCCACTCCTTTAAGCAAGCCGTTCGCTCAGTGGTTTTTTTCTTTTGTCAGATGAACCAGATTCGGCAATACGCGGATACCGCAAATATGCATATCCAGATCCATATAGGCCTTCACCTGGGCAATGGATTCCTCTGCGTGCTCCACCACCAGCCCTGTAGCTGATTCAGCGCCATGCTCCTTATGATGGCTGCCCAACACCGGGCAGGCCAACAGGCGAATGTGTGAAGGCGAAATCACAGAGGTGATCATCCGCAGCCCTTCCATTTCGGGGCCAAAGAAATTACGCAGTGCGATCTCCAGCCGCTCGCTGCCGTAATGCCAGCGATCCGCCATATACTCCTCGCCATGAGGCAAGTCAATATCTACCAGAACGCAAGGTTGATCAGGATCCATTCGGCTTCGCAAAAGCATTGGCTGCGTTCTTACTTCCTCCTCGCTTTCGATACGCTCGGACA
>JAFUPO010000276.1 GCA_017481185.1 Clostridia bacterium
CGGCGCCTGGTATGAAACCAGCGACGGCGGCAAGCGCATCATCTATCAGCCCTACGAAACCCATCCTTGGAACCATTTTTCTCTTAGCACCTGTGCCAATGTGGTATCCTTCTACAACACGGCTTTTGAAGCTTACGCCGAGGATATTAAGGATATTGATCCTGCCAATCAGATCTGGATCTGGAAGGTTGCTGGCGAGCTGGTGGCCCTGGTTGGCTTCATTCTCTTTATTGTTGCTGCTGCGCTGACCCTTATTGCCCTGCCCGGCTTCAACAAAGCGCACACCGGCGTGCTGCCCGTGCAGGCTAAGTCTGGCGGCGTCATCGGCGCTGTTGTGATGATCATCGCTATCCTCCTGCCTGCCATTCTGTTTGAAACCCTGTATGGCTGGACTGGATTGGATATGGTCTTCTGGGCTGCAATTGTACTGGGCCTCTGCGGCGCTGTGTATGCCTTTGCTAAGGCTGCCAAGAGCGACAATAAGAAGGGCCTGATCGCCGGCGGCATCGTTGCCCTGTTTGCCGGCGCTGTGCTGGCCATCCTGTGCAAGATGGCTCTTTATGCAGATGCTGGTTTCTGGACCGCACCTGTCACCAACGATATAGCGAAATGGACCGTCGGCTGCACCTTCATCTCTCTGCTTATCATGGCTTTGGTTTACGTTTTCGACAAATCCAAGAACGGCCTGGGCCTGTCCGCTTACGGCGTAACCCTGAATGTAGGCGCTATCCTTGCCGGTCTGTGCACGGCTGTTGTGACCGTATTCGCAGGCTATGTGCTGCTGTGGATCGTTGACGCTGTCTTTAAAACGGATTTCCGCTTCTGGACCTTTGCCTTCAAGACCTTCGATGCCAACATCGCTCCCGCTATCCTGCGGTATCTGCCCATCTTCTTGGCTTACTATATCGTCAGCAGCGCTGCTATCTGCATCAACACCAACACCCAGGCGCTCCAGGGAGTCAAGGGCTACCTGGTGGCCATGGCGCTAAATGCTGGCGGCATCTTCCTCTGGCTTGTTCGCCAGTACGCCACCCTGTTCGCCACAGGCGTAGCCCCCCATGCCAATGCGGCTTTGAGCGGCATCGTGCTGGTAGCTATGGTGCCTACCTTGGCCATCGCAGCCTGCATCAGCCGTGCGCTATATAAGCGCACCGGAAATATCTGGACCGCTGCTTTTACCAACGGCCTGCTCATGACCATCATGACCCTGGCCAACACCACTGTGTTCTTCAAGTAAACCCCTGAAACAAAGAAGAAGCTGCATCCTCGCGGATGCAGCTTCTTTTTTTGTGCGCTCCTTTACCGTGGCGGGAGGAGGCGCATGAGAGCCATAACTTTTAAGTATTGACACCCTTGGAATCTGTAAGCATCATAATAATCGAAGCATTACAGTAAGGGGGCTTATTTGATGATATATGGGTATGCGCGGGTATCTACCAAAGGGCAGCAACGGGAGGGAAATAGCCTAACAGACCAGGAAAAGAGGCTTAAGGAGGCAGGGGCTGAGATAATCGTTTCTGACAGCTTCACAGGCACAAGGATGGACAGGCCCCAATTTAGCACCCTTATAGAGCGTTTGCAGCCAGGAGACACGCTGATTGTAACGAAACTTGACCGTTTTGCCCGAACCGCTACAGATGGCGCTCAGAGCGTAAGAGAGCTTGTTAGCAGAGGCGTTACAGTCAACATCCTTAATATGGGAATCGCCGATAATACCCCTATGGGAAAACTCATGGTCACAGTCCTGCTGGCCTTCTCCGAATACGAAAGAGATATGATAGTAGAGCGCACGCAAACGGGGAAATCCATTGCCCGAGAGAAAGAAGGCTTCACAGAGGGCAGGCCTCCACGCTACACTACGGCGCAGATTAATCACGCCTTATCTCTTTTAAAAGACCATAGCTACGAACAGGTGGTGGCCCTAACTGGCATCAGTAAAAGCACCCTGATCCGTGCCAGGCGCAAAGAAAACCCAAGCGCTCCGCCCCATTCAAAGTCATAGCCCTCCGCCATTCAGCTTTTGTAAAGCAATTACCTTTTGCTTTCTCACAAATCTCCTTTACATTATAAAACCCCTTGAAGCCTTATACTTCAAGGGGTTTCGTTGTGGTGGGATTAGTAGGGCTCGAACCTATGACCTCCACGATGTCAACGTGGCGCTCTAACCAACTGAGCTATAATCCCATAACCAGGAACGAAAGTTATTATAGCACAATTCAAAAATAAATGCAAGCATATTTTTTTGAATTGTTTGATTTAATTTAAATGCAGCCCTGACGGCAATATATCCATCAGGGCTGCATTATTTTTACTTAGGCATCCAGGCCCGTGCGCTGCGTACGGCGGGTACGCGTATGGCGGGCGGGCTGAGGCGCCTCCTCTGTCACAACAGGCATTTCAGGCTTGATCACCTGAGGATGAGAAACCACCGGTGCTTCTGGTTCAAGCTCCGCGTAAGAAGCAGCGC
>JAFUPO010000277.1 GCA_017481185.1 Clostridia bacterium
GCAGGGAAAAGCGCAGCCAGCTTCAGGAGATCTGGATCCAGTTCAAAAAGAACAAGGGCGCTATGATCGGCCTGATCGTTTTGATCCTGCTGATCCTCGCAACCCTCTCCGCCGCTATCTTTATGAGCTGGAAGACGGACGTTACCGGCCGCAACATCAAAGAGCGTCTTCAGGGCCCCAGTGCCGCCCACTGGATGGGCACTGACGAAATGGGCCGCGACCTGGCCAAGCGTATCATTTATGGCGGTCAGTATTCCTTCGTTATTGGCTTCTCTGCGGTTTTGATCGCCGTGGTGATCGGCGTGCCTCTGGGGGCCTTTGCAGGCTTCTATGGCGGCCGCCGGGGTGAAACGATCATGCGCCTGACCGACATTCTGGCAGCCGTTCCCTCCGTGCTGCTGGCCATGATCATCATTACCATTCTAGGCCACGACATCGTTTACATCGTGATCGCTATTGGCGTGAGCACCATTCCTGAACTGGTACGTATCACACGCGGTGCTATTATGACCGTGAAGGATCAGGAGTATGTGGAATCGGCACGCTCCATCGGCATGAGCGATATGCAGATCATTTTTGAGCACGTGCTGCCCAACTGCCTTTCTCCGATTCTGGTGCAGATCGCTCTGCGTACCGCCTCCAGCATCATCACTGCCTCTGCCCTGAGCTATATGGGCTTTGGCGTGTTGGCACCCGCCCCCGAATGGGGCGCAATGCTGGCGGCAGCCAGAAACTACATCCGCGACTACAGCTATATGTGTCTCTTCCCCGGCCTGGCCATCATGATCACGGTTCTGTCGTTGAATCTGGTAGGCGACGGTTTGCGGGATGCCATGGACCCGAAGCTGAGAAGGTAAGGTGTAAAGATGAAAGACAGCAATCTGATTCTGGATATTCAGAATTTGACCGTCCAATGCCATATTGAGGACGATGTGATCGAAGCCGTCAATGATATTTCCCTTCAGCTGGAAAAGGGCAAAACCCTGGGATTGGTAGGGGAGACCGGCGCTGGCAAGACCACCACGGCCAAGGCCATCATGCGCCTGATTCCCCAGCCGCCGGGAGTGATCGGCAAGGAATCCTACATCAGCGTCTGCGGCCACGATATTTTGAAGGCTGACAAAAAGACCCTGGCCAACGTTCGCGGCAAGGAAATGGCCATGATCTTTCAGGATCCTATGACGGCCCTGAACCCTGTGCTGACCGTTGGCGAGCAGATCGCTGAAAGCATCCTGCTCCACGAAAAGATCTCCCAGCGGGAAGCAGCTCAAAAGGCCCGGGAAATGCTGGAGATTGTAGGCATCCCCGGCGGCCGCGCCAACGACTATCCGCACCAGTTCTCCGGCGGCATGAAGCAGCGCGTAGTGATCGCCCTGGCCCTGTCGTGCAGCCCCAAGCTGCTCATTGCTGATGAGCCCACCACTGCTCTGGATGTGACCATTCAGGCCCAGGTGCTGGAACTAATGAAGCAATTGCGCGACAAGTATGACATGGGTATGCTGATGATCACTCACGATCTGGGTATCGTGGCTGAGGTCTGCGACGACGTGGCCGTTATGTACGCCGGGCGCATCGTGGAGAAGGGTACCCTCAGGGATGTGTTTCTGCGCACCAAGCATCCCTATACGGAGGGCCTGTTTAACTCGCTGCCCGACATTACCAATCGCAAGGCGGAGCTTAAGCCCATCCGCGGCATGATGCCCGACCCGGCGAACCTGCCCAAGGGCTGCGCCTTCGCTCCCCGCTGCCTGTATGCTACTGAAAAGTGCTTTGAGGAGCGGCCCACCCTGCACCAGATTTCTGAGACTCATAGCGTGATGTGCTCTGCCTATGACGATGCTTCATTCCAGCTGAAAGGAGGGGAAAGCAATGGCTGACAATATTCTAGAGGTTAAAAACCTAAAGAAGTATTTCAAAACCCCTGAAGGTACCCTTCATGCGGTGGATGATGTGACCTTTGCGATCCCCCGCAACACCACCTTGGGCGTGGTGGGCGAGTCCGGCTGCGGCAAGTCTACCCTGGGGCGCTGCGTGCTTCGTTTGATCGAGCCCACCTCCGGCCAGGTGCTCTTTGACGGCAAGGACGTAACTGCCCTAAGCAGCAAAGAAATGCGGGCCATGCGCAAGGAGATGCAGATCGTTTTCCAGGATCCCTACTCCTCTTTGGATCCCCGCAAGACCGTGTTCCAAGCCATTAAGGAGCCTATTGTAAAAAACAAATTGTGCCCCAAGGCTGAGGTGGAAAAGCGCGTGATCGAGCTGATGGAGCTGGTGGGCTTGGCTGAGCGCCTGTCCAACTCCTTCCCCCATGAATTGGATGGCGGCCGCCGCCAGCGTGTGGGAATTGCTCGCGCCCTGGCCATGAACCCCAAGTTCATCGTGTGCGACGAGCCCGTTTCCGCTCTGGACGTGTCCATTCAGGCGCAGATTCTCAATCTGCTGAAGAAGCTTCAAAAGCAGCTGGGCTTGACCTACATTTTTGTGACCCATGACCTGAGCGTTGTGAACTACTTCTCTGACAACATTATGGTCATGTATCTGGGCCAGATCGTGGAGATGGCGCCTACGGAAGAGCTCTTCGCCAACCCCATGCACCCCTACACCGAGGCGCTGCTTTCTGCTATCCCTGTGCCGAAGGTGGATTATAAAAAAGAACGCATCCTCCTGCAGGGCGAGATCACCTCTCCTATCGATCCGCCCGACGAGTGCCGCTTTGCCAAGCGCTGCCGCTTTGTGTGCGATAAGTGCCGCACCCAAACGCCGCCCCTTGTGGAAGTCAGGCCCGGCCATTTTGTGGCCTGCACTAAATATACCGAATAACATAGGCAAAGGGCCGGTACCACCAGCCGCCCTGAATTCCAACACAAATTCAAATACGGGATTTTAGACGGCGGAAGCGTGAAAACTTCTGCGGTCAAGTTAAATTCGAACTTTTTTGAAGCAAGAGGAGAAGTTACTGATGAAAATAAGAGTCATTCAGCCTCCCTATCCCCGTCGCGCAGAGGACACGGATGCGTCCATTGCCTTCATGCTCAAGGAGTTGCAGGCGTGTGACGAGACCCTTGATTTGATCATGCTGCCTGAATGTTGCAACGCTCCCTCTGCCTGCGGCGACAGTGAGCTGCTCAAACAGCAGGTGAGCGTTAACTCTGAGAAGCTGCTTCCCATGGTGAAGGAAACGGCAATCCGCTGCGGTGCTACTGTGAGCATCAATCTTTACTGCATAGGGGAGAATGGTCTTTTTCAGAACACGACCCTTCTTTACGATAAGAAGGGGGAGGTGGCTGGCACGTACATCAAGCAGCACCTGCCCATCAGCGAGTATAGCAACCCTTCCATTGACAATACCTATCTGACCCGCGTAAACCCGCCTCAATGTGCGGAGGTGGATGGTGTGCGCTATGCCTTCCTGACCTGCTATGACACCTATTATACGGAGTATATCAACCGTATGGCAGCAGAAAAGCCGGATATTATCCTTATTGCCTCCCTCCAACGGGGCGAATGGGCGGATATTTTGGAAATGCAGGCTAAGAGCTGCGCCTATTACTGCAATGCCTACGTGGTGCGCTCCTCCTTCAGCATGGGCAAGGATGCCCGTACGGGCGGTTGCTCCATGACCGTGTCGCCTGATGGCCGTGTAATTAAAAACTTCCATCAGGAGCTGGGGAGCTTTGATAGTGAGATTGCAGATATCCACTATAAGTATATGCGCGCCAACGGCTATGGACAGGATGATGTGACCAACGACTATTTCACCTCCCATTTCCGCAGCCCTTGGTGCTACCGGGTGGGCGGCAGCGGCGTGAAGCCTACGGATAAGGAAACGCCCTATCCGCGGCTGTGCGCTCATCGCGGCTTCATCACCGGCGCGCCTGAGAATACGGTGCCCAGCATTGGCGTTGCTATCGCCATGGGAGCAGCAGAGGTAGAGATCGATGTGAGGCCTACCAAGGATGGGGTGCTGGTTATCAGCCATGACAACAGTGTAGAGCGCCTCACCGGCAGCAAAGGTCTCATTGGCGAAATGACCTATGAGGAGCTTTTAAAGCTGGATCCGGGCAAGAAGTTCAGTGAAGCTTATGCTGGCGTGCGCTACGCCACCCTGGAGGAAGTATTCTCAACCTTCCCCCGGCGCACCATTTTCAACGTACACGTGAAGCCCTTGGAGGGTGTGACCGACTATCGACCCGAGATTCGCAAGATCGTTGAGCTGGCCAAGCGCTACGACTGCATGGAGCACTTCTACTTTGCCACAGACACTGCTGCCATCATGGAAGCGGCCATGGAGGTGGCC
Organism: Clostridia bacterium; assembly: GCA_017481185.1. The sequence goes on from JAFUPO010000277.1 coordinate 4,298, forward strand.
CCTGAGATTGAGCGCTGCGCCCTATCCAACGAGGTGGGCGAAGTGTTTATGAACAAGGTTCTGGACATGGCTGAAAAGTATCAGTGTACCCGTCTGCAAACCCTGGCCTGCTACTTTACCCCTGAGGTAATCGCCAGGGCCAAGGGGCTGGGGATGAAGTGCAACCTGTTCTACGCTGACGATCCTGATACGGCCAAGGAATGGCTGGCAAAGGGCATCGATTGCATCCTAACGGATAACTACCTGGTTGTACGCCAGGGAACCGGACTGAAATAAGTTGTTGCCAACGCGCAAAGAAGCCGTCATGTTTTGTTGACATGACGGCTTCTTTGATTTGCATCAGTGCTCAAGCTCGGTGACACACTCGGTTTTGATTTTTCCGACTAGGGTTTGCAGCGCCTCCACCACCCGGGGGCGAATATCGCCGCCGATTAAAACGAACATGATGTCGTCGCCAACCTCCAGCTCGCCTTCATTCAGCCATACTTTAACAAAATAGATGCCGGGCAGTTCATAGGTTTGAGCGATGGCTGCCTGCACTTTTTTTTCATCATAGGCAAAAGACATACCGGTAACCGGCTTAAGGTCTGTTTGCCCATCCCGAACGGCAGCCCTGGGGGTTACGCGAACAACGCCGTTATGGGTAAGGTACATACCGATTTTGTCCGCATGGGGGGAGGCCTTTGCCTCCTTAAGCCAGGCGTCAATGGAAGGGATGGTTTTCTTCGTCATGAAACTTCCTCCTCAGTTGGGGGTTGCCGCGCAGTCGGCGGATCCCTGGGATGCCAGCATATCCAAGCCGTGCTTGATCGGCTCAATTACCGCCAGGATGTTTTCTTTCGCAGCCTTGGGGCTGCCGGGCAGATTAATAATGAGCGTTCCTTTGCGGATGCCTGCCGCGCTACGGGAAAGGCAGCCACGGGGAGTGATCTTTAGGCTCTCAAGGCGCATTGCCTCGGGGATACCTCGGGTTTCACGCTCCACCACTGCCAGGGTTGCCTCGGGGGTAACATCCCGAGGGGAGAAGCCTGTACCGCCGGTGGTCAGCACCAGGCTGACCTTCAAGTCATCGCAGCACTTGATTAGCTCCGCCTTAATGCTGTCCATCTCGTCGGGGATGATCGCAGTGTAGACCGTGTCAAAATCCCGTTGGGCTATGAGCTCGCAAAGGGCAGGGCCGCTTAGATCTGCACGCTCGCCACGGGAACCCTTATCGCTAATGGTGATGACTGCTGCCGTGTATTTCATGGCTTACCCTTCCTTTCTATGAAAATCGCCGTGTACGCCGCATGTTTTTTCAATGAGGCGAAGATCGGTGATAACCATATCCTTTTGCACAGCCTTGCACATATCGTAAACCGTTAGCGCTGCTGTGGAGGCTGCCGTTAGGGCCTCCATTTCAACGCCAGTTTTGCCATCGCAGGAAACGGTGGCTCGGATGTCAACTGCGCAGCGCGCTTCATCCAATGACAAGGCCAACTGGATGCCGCTAATCAAAATCGGATGGCACATGGGAATCAGATCCGGAGTACGCTTGGCGCCCATTACGCCCGCCACCTGGGCCACGGTAAGCACATCGCCCTTCTTCATTCCTCCGGTGCGAATGAGCTCAAAGGTTTCGCGGCTAACCAGCACTCGGGCCCCCGCGGTGGCCGTGCGGCGGGAGGGAGCCTTTTCGCCTACATCCACCATGCGGGCGCGCCCCTGATCGTCAAAATGGGTAAAATCCTCCAGGTTTTGCATAAGGTCAGCCTCCTATCTGATTCATGTTGCGTCCAGCCAGGCTGTGCTGCTTTGCAGACAGCTCTCCATGGCAGGAGGGCTTTGCCTCAATGGCGCGCTTCATCTGCTCGCGCATCTCCTCAAGCGTCAGCCCCTTGAGAGAAAGCTCCTCTGATGAGTGCAGGCAGGGTTTAAGCTTACCATCGGCTGTAAGGCGGATACGGTTGCAAGCACCGCAGAAATGGTCGCTGACCGGGCTGATCAAGCCAATGCTTCCCAGAGCGCCGGGGAGGCGGTACAACCGCGCCACGCCGCCATCGTGCTTAACGGGCTCAGCTTCCGGCAGATGATCCAGCACCGCGCTGCAGGGGATAAAGGCATCCTCGCCAAACTCGAGGCTGTCCACCATGGGCATCAATTCAATAAACCGCACATCCACAGGGTAACGCTTGGTAAGCTCTGCCAGGGGCAGAATCTCATCATCGTTGAAGCCGCCGATGAGCACCGCGTTTACCTTGATTTTGTCAAAGCCCGCCTGGATGGCAGCCTCCAGTCCAGCAAGGGCCTGGCTCAAAGAACCAATGCGGGTGATTCGCGCATACTTTTCAGGATCTAGGGTGTCCAGGCTTAGGTTAATGCGGCTGACGCCGGCGGCTCGCAGCCCCTTGGCCAGCTTGGGCAAAAGGATGCCGTTGGTGGTGATGCAGACCTCCTGAATCCCCGGCACGTTGGCGGCGCGTGCGCAGATAGCCATGATGTTGCGCTTCACGAGGGGCTCGCCGCCGGTAATGCGCAGCTTGGTGATACCCAGGGAGGCGGCAGCTTCCACTGCGGCGATCATTTCATCCTCTGTGAGACTGGCCTTGTGATCCTTCTTGCAGATGCCATCCTCCGGCATAAAGTAGCGGCAGCGGAGATTGCATAGCTCCGTGATGGAAAGCCTAAGGTAATTGATCTCGCGTCCGGAAAAATCTTTCATGGCTCAGTACCTACCGAACGTACAGTTGGGGAAGTGGCATACCTTGCACATCTGGCACAGACCGCCATTGCCCAGGCGAATCAAGTCGTCTTTGGTCAGTTTATCGCCGGTAAAAATCTGGGGCAGCAGCACATCAAAGATGGTGGTAGGCAGGCTGATGGCAGCGCCGGGAACCCCGAGGATCGCCACATCATTCAGATAGGCGACCAGCGTCATGTTGCCCGGCTGCGAGGGCACGCCGTGAGAAACGATCTGCGCGCCCAATTGGCGGATGGCCGTGGGCGTCAGGTCGTCAGGATCCACAGACATACCACCGGTGAAGATCAGAAAATCGGCCCCCTGTTGGATATAAGCTTTGGCTGCCGATACAATCATCTCAAGCTCGTCGTCGCAGATGGTGACGCCCAAAATCTCGCTGGGATAGTGAGTCATTTTGCGGCGAACCACCGGTTCAAACTTATCCTGGATACGGCCGGAGTAGACCTCGGAGCCGGTGATGATAACGCCAATCTTTTTGTGGGTATAGGGGCGTAGATCCAGAAGCTTTTGCCCCTCGCAGAGCTTTTCGGCTTCAATGATCTGCGTTTCCTGGGTGACCAGGGGCACGATGCGCATACTGGCTAGCCGCGCACCAACCTCCACCGGGTAATGATCCGGCAGGGTAGCCACGGTGATGTCGCCAATGGCGTTGATCTTGTGAAGCAAATCGGTGTTTACCCGCAACATTCCGCGGGTGTCTGCCATCAGCAGCACCTTGCCCTCGGAGGGGGCGGTATAATGAGCGCCTTCCACAGGGGCCATGGCGGACAGGCGCAGTGCGCAATCCTCCTCGTGGATTTCGCCAGCCTGCTCCTCCCAGATAAAAACGGTTCGTTTGCCGATGTTGAGCAGCGCCTCAACATCCTCCGGACGGATAACGTGGCCGCGCTTAAACGCCGCGCCTTTGAAGCCATCCACCATCTTGGTGATGTCGTGGCAGAGGGTCATGCCGATGGCTTGCTCTACGTTGATCTTTTTCATATCATAAATCCTTTCAGTACAGTCCCAACAGCAAGGGGGCCACTTTGGGGAGGCACGATGGCCATTACGTTGCAGCCAATGGTGCTGGAAAGCACCACGTTGCCCTGATCCTTGGATACGATCATCCCAGCCGTGCCGTCAGTTAGATCCAAACGGCCACGGAGAACCCGGGTGCCGGGGCTTTTTTTACGAAACTCATTTTTGAGCGTCACCGTAATTTCTTGGGGGATAGGCTCAGCCCAGCCAGCCATTTTTTTCAGTGCAGGCATGGCAATGCAGTAAAAATTGGTCAGGGCTGATGCGGGATTGCCGGACAGACCGCATACGGGCTTTTTCGCCTTGATGCCGTAAGCGCAGGCCATGCCGGGTTTGAGATCCACATTTTGGAAAAGAATTTCCACGCCTGCCATCTCCATGGCCTCAGGAGTCAGATCATAGTCCCCAACAGAGACGCCTCCGGTCAGCAGCACGGCATCGCATAGATCCAACCCCTGCTGGATCAAATGGGCAATATGCTCTGTGGAATCCCCTGAAAGACCCAGATAGACCGGCATCATGCCTGCTTTAATCAGGGCTGCTTCCAGCGTGTGCCGGTTAGAGTTGCGGATCTTTCCGGGGCACAGCGGCTCCTGGGCCTCAATAACCTCGTTGCCGGTAGAGATGATGCCGACCCGCAAGGGCCTGAACACAAGAGGCTGAGTTTCCCCTTGAGAGGCCAGCGTGCCAGCCACGCCTGCATCGATGACCGTTCCTGCCTGGGCCAGCACGTCGCCTTGGCGAACGTCCTCCCCGGCGAATACGATATTGTCGCCTGAATGGTAAGGCTTGAACAAGGTTACAGCTTCGACGGTAAATTCTGTGTCCTCAAACTTGCACACGGCGTTTGCACCTTGGGGGATGGGGGCGCCCGTGAGTATCTTCACTGCTGTGCCGCTTACAACTTGCTTCGTTGGCACCGCGCCTGCTGCAACCTCCTCCAAGATCCTCAGGGTTATGGGATTCTCGCAGGAAGCGGCCAACGTGTCCTCGGCACGGAAGGCGTAGCCATCGTAGGGCGAACGATCAAAGGGAGGGATATTCGCCTGGGCGATCAGGTCCTGGGCCAATAGGCGCCCCGCCGCCTGGGAAAGCGTTGCCTGCTCGGTGGAGACCGGCTCGACAGCGGATAGCAGCAGATCTCGCGCATCCTTAAAGTCAGGGGTTTTCAGCATCGTCTTCACTCCTTGAGAAGCAATATACTCTGGGGCGGCAGGCAGACCTTAACGGCAGCTGCCCGCTGGCTTCCCCATGCATCTTTATTAAGCTCCCAGCCGAGGGGGACTGTTCCATCAGCGCCCTGAGGCCTGAGCATGACCGTTGATGAAAAGGGATTTTCAATCTCCTCTACCACATCGCAGAGAAAGGCATTTTCCTCAACCTGGCCGCTGCGAATGTCATGCATCCGAATACCGATATATTTGGCGTCCCCCACGGGGGAAGCGGTGTTCAACGCTATTCCCCAGGCTGTGGCATAAACCAGCCGATCTCCGCGTTTTTCAATGGGGGATACATTTTTACACCCAGTAAGGATAGCGCCGTTTCTCGTTTGGGGATTGGCGAAGACAGATTTTTTATCACCGATGGCCTCGATATGCCCGTCGTTCATAATGGCGATACCGTCCGAAAGTCTGAACACTTCATCTCGATTATGGGAAACAAGGATAACCGTTTTTCCAAAACGGCGGATGGTATTGCGTACCTCTTGTTCTAATTGAAAACGCAGATGGCTGTCTAACGCAGAAAAGGGCTCGTCCAGCAAAAGCAGCTCTGGCTGATTGACCAGGATGCGCGCCAGGGCAACCCGCTGCTGCTGACCGCCGGAA
>JAFUPO010000278.1 GCA_017481185.1 Clostridia bacterium
GCTGCTGCCAAGGTAGGCGGCAAGGTCATCGGCGTTGACGTTGACCAGGCTGGCATCATCAACGGCGCTTATGGCGAGGGCATGACCGTGACCTCCGCTATGAAGGGCCTGGGCGCCACCGTTAAGACCCTGCTGTCTGAAGTGGTTGCTGGCAACTTCGCCAACTACGGCGGCAAGGTTCAGACCCTGGGCCTGGTCTCCGGCACCGATATGGACGCCAACTATGTTGGTATCCCCGCCTCCACCCAGTGGAGCGATTCCTTCACTCAGGAAGACTATGCTAAGCTGGTCGCCGCTATGTTCGATGGCACTGTGACCGTGTCCAACGCTATCGATGCTGCTCCCGCTGTCACCCTGAAGCTGAACGAGTACGGCAACATCAAGTAATGTGATTCCCATCCGGGGATGAGCCTCTCATCCCCGGTTTTTTGGAAATTGCAGGGCTCCTGTTTTGCTTCGGTGAGGCAGGAGCCCTTTCACTCATCCCATGGCCTTTGACAAAAGGCGCCGCATGACGGCACTTTTTGTGAGTGGCCGAGGGCGGCTGTAAGGCCGCACAGGCGCAAAGGAATGGAGGTAGACAACGTTGGAGAGTCAATACGCCATTGAAATGCTGAACATAACCAAGCGTTTCCCCGGCATTGTGGCAAACGACAATATCACGCTGCAGCTGCGCAAGGGCGAGATCCATGCGCTGCTGGGCGAAAACGGCGCGGGTAAGTCTACGCTGATGAGCGTTCTTTTTGGTCTGTATCAGCCTGAAGAGGGCGAGATCAAGAAGGATGGCAAGGTCGTTTCCATCAAGAATCCCAATGACGCCAACGCCCTGCACATCGGTATGGTTCACCAGCACTTTAAGCTGGTGGAATGTTTCACCGTGCTGGATAACATCATTATGGGCGTTGAACCTAACCGCTTTGGCTTCCTGCAGAAGAAGGAAGCCCGGGGCAAGGTCAGCGAGCTGGCTGAGCGCTATGGCCTGCACGTGGATCTGGACGCCAAGATTGAGGATATCACCGTGGGTATGCAGCAGCGTACCGAGATCCTGAAGATGCTCTATCGGGATAACGAGATCCTCATTTTTGACGAGCCCACCGCCGTTTTGACCCCCAGCGAGATTGACGATCTGATGCAGATCATGCGCAACCTGGCGGCTGAAGGAAAGAGCATCCTGTTCATTTCCCACAAGCTGGCTGAGATTATGGCTGTGGCGGATCGCTGCTCCGTTCTGCGCAAGGGCCGCTATATCGGCACCGTGGATACTGCCAACACCACCATGGAAGCCCTGTCTGCCATGATGGTAGGTCGCGACGTGAAATTCCATGTGGATAAGGAAGATGCCAAGCCCGGCGAAGTGGTGCTGGATGTGAGCGGCATGAGCGTCGCCTCCAAGCTGCATAAGAATAACGCTGTACACAACGTATCCTTCAAGGTGCGGGCAGGCGAGATCGTTTGCATCGCCGGTATTGATGGAAATGGTCAGACGGAACTGGTTCATGGCCTGACGGGTCTTGAACCCCTGGCTGGCGGCAAGATTACCATGAACGGCACTGATATTTCCAGCGCTTCCATCCGCAAGCGCAACACCAGCGGCATGAGCCATATCCCTGAGGATCGGCATAAGCATGGTCTGGTTCTGGATTACAGCCTGGAAGACAACATGGTGCTGCAGCGCTACTTTGAGCCTGAGTTCACCAAAAACGGCTTCTTGCGCCGCAAGAATATCCGCGAGTATGCCGATAAACTGATCGAAGCTTATGACGTGCGTTCCGGTCAGGGCGCTGTGACCACTGCCCGCAGTATGTCCGGCGGCAATCAGCAGAAGGCCATCGTGGCCCGTGAGATCGACCGGGATCCCACCCTGCTCATCGCCGTACAGCCCACCCGCGGCCTGGATGTAGGCGCTATCGAAAACATCCATGCCCAGATTGTAGCCCAGCGCGACGCCGGCAAGGCGGTGCTTCTGGTATCGCTGGAGCTGGACGAAGTGATGAACGTTTCCGACCGCATTCTGGTGATGTACGAGGGCGAGATCGTCGGAGAGTTGGATCCCAAGAC
>JAFUPO010000279.1 GCA_017481185.1 Clostridia bacterium
CATGGCAGCGCGTGTGATACCCGGTTTCAAAGAGCAGGGGCACATCCAGAAAAACGGCCTTTTCATCGGCATGGGCGCAGAGAAAGGCTTCCATGTCCTCGTACACCAGGGGATGCACAAGGCCGTTAAGCTGCTGCCGGGCCTTTTCATCATTGAACACGAGGGCCCCCAGGGCCTTGCGATTCAGCGTACCGTCGGGGTTGAAAACCTCGTCCCCAAAGGCTTCCCGAACAGCAGGCAGGGCCTTGCCCCCGGGGGCTGTGAGGGCCCGGGAGGCGGCGTCCGCATCCCACACGAGGGCCCCCAAATCTCTCAGGGTATTGCACAGGGTACTCTTCCCACAGGCAATACCCCCGGTAATACCAATCACCTTCATAAATGCCTCATCTAAAGAACGTATAAATCTCTTTAATTATTCCATAATGAAGTTTTTTGAAAGGGGAGCGCGAGGGGAGAACTTTTTTTCAAAAAAGTTTTTCCCTCGCAAAACCTTACTTCGTCTCATACCAGCTGGCGCCCACGTTGACCTCGGCGGTGAGGGGCACGGAAAGGGAGACGACTTGTTCCATGGCGGACTGGAGGAGCCTAGATGCGGCCTCCACTTCCTCGGGGGGACATTCCAGAATCAGTTCGTCGTGAACCTGGAGGATCAGCCGGGCCTTGAGGCCCGACTGCCTGAGGGCTTCGTCCACCCTGACCATAGCCAGCTTGATAATGTCAGCTGCGGTGCCCTGCACGGGGGTGTTCATGGCGGCCCGCTTGCCAAACTCGCGGGTTGCCTGCCGGGGGGAGGCAAGTTCGGTGAGATACCGGCGGCGGCCCATGAGGGTCACGGCATACCCGGCGGTCTGCCCGGCAGCCACGGCCTCATCCATGAATTTTTTCACGCCGGGATAGCGGGCAAAATACCGCTGGATAAATTCCGCAGCCTCCCGGCGGCTGATGCGGGTGTTGCGGGCCAGGCCGAAATCGCTGATGCCGTAAACCAGGCCGAAGTTCACTGCCTTGGCCCGGGAGCGCATTTCGGGGGAAACCTCCTGCATAGGGATTTCAAACACCTCGGAGGCTGTGCGGGTGTGCACATCCTGCCCCAGGCGGAAGGCCTCCAGCATGGCCTTATCCTGGCTGAAATGGGCCAGGATGCGCAGTTCGATCTGGCTATAGTCAGCATCCAGCAAAACCCACCCCTCCCGGGGGATGAACGCCCGGCGGATCTCACGGCCCAGAGCCGTGCGCACGGGGATGTTTTGCAGATTGGGCTCGTTGGAAGAAATGCGGCCCGTGGCGGTGGCCGTTTGATCAAAGGTGGAATGGATGCGGCCCTGGCGATCCTGCAAGCGCAAAAGCCCATCGATATAGGTGCTGTTCAATTTGGCCACCTGGCGATATTGCAAAAGGGGCTCAATGGACGGGTGCAGATCAATCAAGTTTTCCAAGACCTCTGCGCTGGTGGAATAGTTGCCCGTTTTAGATTTTTTGCCGTGGGGCAGCCCCAAATCCTCAAAGAGCACCTTGCCCAATTGCTGGGGGCTGTTCAGGTTGAAGCCATGAACGCCGGTCAGCTCGTACACCTGGCGGCGCAGGCTCTCGATCTGCTGGGTAAAGCTCTCCCCCAAAGCGCGCAGCACCTCGCCGTCCACCCGAAAGCCCTCCTTTTCCATCTGAAAAAGCACCTGGGCCAGGGGCAGTTCCACCTGGGTGTACAGGGTGAGCATCTCCTCTTTTTCAAGGCGCGCCCTCTGCTGGGAGATGAGGCGGATCACCCCCCGGGCATTATCCTGCTCAAAGGCGGAGAGAGCGTAGGTCTTTTCCTGAGGATTCAAAAGGTATGCGCCCAGCATGGTATCCCACTGGGGCGGAGCAAAAGGAATATTCAATTGGCTCAGCCGATGCATGAGGCTCTTCACGTCATGAGCCGCCCATTTTTTCTGAAAAACCGGGGCCAGGGCCAGGAGCACTTCCTCCGGGGCCAGGCCGGGGGTCAGAAGATCGCACAGGGTGGATACCTGCCAGCACTGGCCGTTTTCACAGGCCAGGGTGAGGCTCTCGCCCAAATGCACGGCAATGGTGGCCTCTGGCAGGGTCAGATTTTTCAGCTCGTCCAGAGTGGATAGAATCTGCCAATCGCCAAAGGTGATCTCCGGCAGCGCTTCCTCCCCTTCCGTTTGAGCGGCGGCGGGGCCCAGGGCCATAAGCCGCTTGTTCAGGGTGGAAAGGCCGTACTGCAAAAGGGCTGCGCTGCCCTGCTGAAGCTTGTTGAGCCGGCAATCCTCCAGGGTAAAGGCCAGGGGCGCTGTGGGGCGGATGGTGGCCAGCTCCTTGGAGAAGAGCGCTTGATCCTTGTTGGCCCTGAGCTTTTCACCCAGCTTGCCCTTTACGCTTTGGGCATTGGCCAAAACGTTTTCAAGGGAGCCGTACTGGGTGAGCAGCTTCACGGCGGTCTTATCCCCCACCCCGGGCACACCGGGAATATTGTCGCTGGCATCGCCGGAAAG
>JAFUPO010000016.1 GCA_017481185.1 Clostridia bacterium
AGATCCACAAAAGCGCCAAAGTCGGTGACGTTGCGCACCGTGCCCTTCAGCTCCATGCCGGGGATCAGGTGCTCCATTTCCATCACGTCCGAGCGCAGAAGGGGCGGGGGCAATTCGCTGCGGGGATCGCGGCCGGGCTTTTCCAGCTCCTTGACAATGTCTTTGAGGGTGGGCTCGCCAGCGCCGGTCAATTCACTGAGCTTTTTGTAGCCGATCTCCTGAGCCTTCTGTGAAAGCAGGCCCGTGGGGGCATCCTTCAGGGTACATTGGCAGGCCGCAAGCAAGGCTTTGGCGGCAGCGTAGGATTCCGGGTGCACGCCGGTGTTTTCCATAGGATCCTTCCCCTCGGGGATGCGCAAAAAGCCCGCCGCCTGCTCAAAGGCCTTGGGGCCCAGCTTAGGCACCTTTTTAAGGGCTGCCCGGGTTTTAAAGGGGCCGTTCTCCTCCCGGTAGGCCACGATGTTTTTCGCCACGGTGTTGTTGATGCCCGCGATGTGGGAAAGCAGCGAGGGGCTGGCGGTGTTCACATCCACGCCCACCTGGTTCACGCAGTCCTCCACCACGCCGTCCAGGGCGGCATCCAACTCCGACTCCTTCAAGTCGTGCTGGTACTGGCCTACGCCGATGGCTTTGGGGTCGATCTTCACCAGTTCAGCCAAGGGATCCTGCAAGCGCCGTGCGATGGATACGGCGCTGCGCAGGCTCACGTCGAACTGGGGAAACTCCTCCGCCGCCAGCTTGGAGGCAGAATACACCGAGGCCCCGGCCTCGGACACGATCATATAGCTCAGCTCTTTGCCCAGGCCCATTTCCCCCATGACCTGGCAGAAGAACTGCTCCGTTTCTCGGCTGGCAGTGCCATTGCCGATGGCCACAATGGCCACGCCGTATTTTTGAATCAGCTGCTTCACCCTTTGCTTCGCCTGCTCCACCCGGCCATGGCTGGGCAGGGGGAAGATCACCGCCGTATCCAGCACCCGACCCGTTTCATCCACCACGGCCACCTTGCAGCCGGTTCGGATGCCCGGGTCCAGGCCCAGAGCAGTTTTGCCCTTTACTGGGGGCTGCATGAGCAGGGGCCGCAGGTTCAGGGCAAACACCCGGATGGCCGCCGTTTGCGCCTTGGCCGTAAGCTCTGATCGCATTTCATTTTCTAGGGAAGGGGCGATGAGGCGGCTGTAAGCGTCGTCGCAGGCGTCCTTGACCAATGGGCTGGTCACGCTGCCTTCCCTCACATACATCTCTTCAATGGCCCGGCAGCAGGCAGCTTCATCCACGCCCAGAGACACCTTCAAAAAGCCCTCGGCCTCGCCCCGGTTCACCGCCAGCACCCGATGGGAGGGCATACGATTCAGGGGCTCCTGCCGGTCATAATACATACGGTAAACGCTGTCCTCTTCCTTGGCGGGCTTGCAGGCCACCTGGGCTGTGCGATGATAATGCTCCTTCAGCTTCTGGCGCACCGCCGGATCATCGCTGACCCGCTCGGCCAGGATGTCGCAGGCCCCGGCCAGGGCTGCGGCAGCATCGGGCACGCCCTTTTCTTCGCTGATAAAGCCTTTCGCCAATTCCTCCGGCGTGCCGGTGCGGGTAAGCTGCATCTGAATGAGATCGCACAGGGGCTCCAGCCCCCGCTCCTTGGCGATCATGGCCCGGGTGCGCCTCTTGGGCTTGTAGGGGCGGTAAATATCCTCCAACGCGCCCATGGTTTCTGCCTTGTCCAGGGCCGCCTGCAATTCGGGGGTCCACTTCTCCAACTTTTCAAGGGACGCGGCAATCTCCTGCCGCCGCGCCTCCAGATTGCGCAGTTGATTCAGCCGCTCAGACATCTCCCGCAGCTTCTGGTCATCCAGTTCGCCGTGCTGCTCCTTGCGGTAGCGGGCAATAAAGGGCAGGGTGTTGCCCTCGTCCAGCAGGCGGATTACCGCCTGGGCCTGCCAGGGCTGCACATTAAATTCCCGGGAAAGAATAAGGTCTATGTTCATGTGGTTTTTGGCGAGGGGAGGACTTTTTTGAAAAAAAGCTCCTCCCCTCG
>JAFUPO010000280.1 GCA_017481185.1 Clostridia bacterium
CGACCTCCGGGTTATGAGCCCGACGAGCTACCAAACTGCTCTACCCCGCGTCATCTCTGTCGCTTGCGGCGACAAGAGATATAATACATCAGTTCAATGGTTTTGTCAACCCTTTTCGGAAAGTTTTTCTGCCTCTTTCAAAAATTTGATGATTTCTTCAGCAATGTGGTCCTTTTCTTTGGAAATGGTGCACACATGAGGTACCTCCTTGAGCCAAAGCGCAGTTTTGTGTTTGCTGGCTACCCCGTTTAAAATGATGGGGCCGCTGTCGTGAGTGATCAGGCCATCGCCGTCGGATTGCACCACCATCAGGGGGCAAGTGATATTAAACAGGTTCTTGCGAGCCATCTTCATCAGTTTGCACAGGTGCATAGCTGCCTTGGTGGGGAAGGCCAGATAGCCGTAGTCATAATTAGCATCATGGGTCAGGTGCCGATCAGGGCTGTTGCCAAAGGGCGTTACGGGGAAAAAGGGCCAGATATAGCCAGAAATGCGAATCAAACGATTTTGGATCCCCATCGGAGCGGAAACCGGGATGGCCGAGGTCAGCTCCATCTGTTGGGCGGCCAGCAGGGTTAACACGCCGCCCATGGATAGGCCGCATACGCTGACGTATTTGCATTTCTTTTTCAGGTTCATTACAGCTTCCTTCACAGCTTGCAGCCAGGTTTCCCAGGTGCAGTTGGCCATATCCTGGTAGCGGGTGGCATGGCCGGGCAGATTGATGCCCTGCACAGTGAAGCCAGCTTCGTGCAGCGCATTGCCAATAGGCCGCATATGGCTGATGGAACCGGTGAAGCCATGAATCAGCAGTACGCCGTGCTCGCCTCCTTCAAAAAAGAAGGGCTGCGCGTTGGCAGGAAAAATAACCTCGGACATAAAAGTGACCTCCTTGTTATGAATCAATAAATGATATTTGCTCCTGGCGGCCCAGTACCAACAGGCTGTCGCCTGAGAGCAAAGGGATGTCTGCGCCAGGTGACACGATAAATTTACCCTCCCGGTGAATGGCCAGCACGCTGATGCCATATTGGCGGCGCACATTGAGCTGGGCAAGGGTGTGGCCCGCCCAGCGGAGGGGCAAAGCGATTTCTACCAATTGGTGCGCCTTATCCAGCTCCATCATTTCAAGAATACTGGGCCGGGAGAGCGAGCGGGCCAGCCGCTGCCCCATTTCGCGCTCAGGAAAGATTACCCGGTCTGCCCCCACCTTGGTGAGGATCTTTCCATGCAGGTCATCCACAGCTTTGGCGATAACACAGGGTACCCCCAATTCCTTGCAGAGCACGGTGATGAGAATGGAGCTGCGCTCATTTTGGCCGATGGAGACGATGACAGCGTCAAACGCCTGAATCGCCAGGGCTTTTAGGGCGTTTTCATCACAGGCATCCGCCTGAACCGCCTGGGTTACATAGGGGGCGAGAGCATCTACTAATTCCTGGTTTTCATCCACCGCCAGTACCTCATGACCCAAAGCGGAGAGGGTGCGGGCGACACTTTCTCCAAAGCGACCCAAGCCGATGACTGCATATTGTTTTGATTTGACACGCATCCTTCAAACTCCTTTTAACCGATCATAATCTTTTCTTCCGGGAAGGTGATGAGATCCTTCTGCTGCTCCTGCCGATGAGCCAAAGCCAGCGCCAGGGTCAGAGGCCCTACCCTGCCGAAGAACATCATAGGAATGAGCAGCGCCTGGCTGCCCGCGGTCAATTGAGGCGTTCCTGCAGAGGTCACCCCCACAGTGGCAAAGGCCGATGCTGCCTCAAAAAGCAGATCAAGAAAATCGATTCGCCCTTGCTCAAACAGGGTCAGCGCCATGGAGCCGCCTATGAGAATGGCAAGGCTGATGAAAAGAATAGCGATAGCTCGGCGGGCTAAATCTTGCGCCAAGCGGCGCTTGAATACAGTAATGTGCTCGCGGCCGCGGATCACGCTGAACACGACGCACAGGATAACCCCCAGGGTGGTCACCTTGACACCGCCGCCGGTGGAGGCCGGTGCAGCGCCTATGAACATGAGCAGCACGCTAAGCAGTTTGCTGGCATCTGTCATAGAGGCCAGGTCGATGGAATTAAATCCAGCCGTTCGCATGGTTACTGACTGAAACCAGGCGTTGAGCAACCGCTCGGCAGAACTCAGATTGGCGGCCCCAAGGGTGGCGGGATTGCGCCACTCAAACAGGGCTACACCCAGAGTACCGCCTAAAAGCAGCAGGACGGTAATGACCAGCACCAGGCGCGTGTGCAAGGTTAAGCGCTGAAAGCGCTTAAGGTGCAGGCACTCCAAAATGACCGAAAAGCCCAGCCCACCTAAAACGATCAAAAGGCTGATGGTAAGCAGCACCAGCGGATCCTTTTGAAAACTTGTTAGGCTGGCATAATTGCCCATCAGGTCAAAGCCTGCATTGCAGAAGGCACTGACGGCATGAAAGAGGCTGTAAAAGATGCCGCGGCCAAATCCAAATTGAGGGATGAAGCGCAGGCTCATCACCATAGCGCCGATTGCTTCAATGGCAAGCGCCATCAGACCATAGTAGAAAGAGAGCTTTACCAGATCAGCCAGAGAGGCCGTGTTCATGGATTCGCGGATCAGCAGTCGGCTTTTAAGGGTGATCCTGCGGCCCAATACGACCATGATTAGCGTTGCAAAAACCATAAAGCCCAGCCCGCCCATTTGGATGAGCAGCATGAGCACGGTCTGACCGAACAAGGACCAGGCGGTGCCGGTGTCCACTGTGATTAGCCCTGTGACGCAAACGGCGGAGGTTGCTGTGAACAGACTATCAAAAAAGCCCCGGCTGCGGCCATCGGCGCTGGAAATGGGCAGGGTCAGCAGCAGGGCGCCTATGAGAATCAGTATTCCAAAGCCAAGTACCAGGGTTCTCTGAGGCGTAGGGGCAAAGGATTTCTTCAAGCTCTCAGCTCCTTTTAAAGGGATGCAGCATAGGAGATGGGACTGGCCGGAGCGGACCATTGGGTCAGCCGAGCTGCCAGCACCGTCATATCATCCTTTGGTATGCCGCCGGCTGAAATTAGTGCTTGGCGCAAAAGCGCATCGGCTGTGCGCTGAGGATCCTGATAAACGCAGCGGGAGATAGCGGCGATCAGGGCTGCCTCATCAGGAAAGGCATCTGCAACGCCGTCGGAAAAGATTAGGATCAGATCATTGTCATGCAGGCGTATTTGGCAGCTTTGCGGAGCGACTTTTTCAAGAATAC
>JAFUPO010000281.1 GCA_017481185.1 Clostridia bacterium
ATGCCGATGGCCGCCGCAATGGACAGATTCAGGGAGTCGATCTGATGGCTGTGGGGGATGCGCACCGCCCGGCCCAATTGGGCAAACAGGGGCGGCAGGCCCCGGCCCTCGTTGCCGAAGACTAGTGCGAAGGGCTTTTGCAGGCTGGCGGCAGCCTCCTCCAAAGGGCAGGAACCGTCCAGCATAAAGGGGTAGAGGGTATGGGCGGGAAACTCCTGCCGGTACTCCTCAAAGGAATCATAGACCTTCACGTTCAGAGAGAACATGGCTCCCATGCTGGCCCGGATCACCCGGGGATCAAACACATCCGCCGCCGGGCGGATAATGGCTAGGCTCTTGACCCCGAAGCCCAGACAGGTGCGCAGGATGGTGCCCAGGTTGCCAAAGTCGGAAGGGTTGTGTAAAACCACATGGGGCGCATCCTTTTCCAGCTGGCCGGGGCGTTTTTCAAACACGGCGGCAGCAAAGCAGTTTTCCTTGCCTGAGATGCGGGAAAGGGCCTTGTCGGCCACTTCCATCCGGATATGCTTCTGGGCGCAGAGGGCGGTGAGCTTTTGAACGCCTTCACTTTCCTGACTCTGGCTGTGCACCAGAAGCCGCCGCACCGTTTCCGGGCGGTTCAAAAGGCACTCCATAGACGGGAAAACGCCGGGTGCATAGGAATAATCCAGCTTGGCGTCATAGGCTTGCAGGCTGGGCATGGGATCGCCTCCTTATGATCACATTCAACATTCTACCATACCCGTCAAGGCATGGAAAGCTGTACTTTTCCTGCAGGGGGGTTGCTCTGGAACTGTGATCAATGGTATACTTAAAAACAAATTTGCGATAATTAGGGAGGTCATTCCCATGAGAGACGAAACCAAGTGCTTACATTCTGGCTATACCCCTGAAAACGGCGGCCCTCGGGTGATGCCCATCGTTCAGAGCACCACCTATGTATTTGATTCTACCGAGCATATCGGCCAATTGTTCGATATGCCCACGGCCCATATGTATTCCCGCTTCTCCAACCCCACGGTGGAGTGCGTGGAAAAGAAGATCGCTGACCTGGAGGGCGGCGTGGGGGCTATGTGCACCTCCTCCGGCCAGGCGGCCAGCCTGATTTCCATTTTGAACCTGTGCCAGGCGGGGGACAGCTTTGTTTCCACCTCCACCATTTATGGCGGCACGGTGAACCTCTTTGCCGTAACGCTTAAGCGCCTGGGTATCGAGTGCATTTTTGTGGACGCCTTGGCAGATGAAGCGACCATTAAGGCAGCCTTCAAGCCCAATACCCGCTGCGTCTTTGGCGAAACCCTGGCCAACCCTGCCCTGACGGTGCTGGATATTGAAAAGTTCGCTAAAATCGCCCATGACATGGACGTGCCCCTGATTATCGATAATACCTTTGCCACGCCCATCCTGTGCAAGCCCTTTGCTTTCGGCGCGGATATCGTGGTTCACTCCACCACCAAGTATATGGACGGCCACGCTTTGCAGGTGGGCGGCGTGATCGTTGACAGCGGCAACTTCAACTGGGCTAACGGCAAGTTCCCTGAGTTCACCGAGCCTGACGAAAGCTATCACGGCGTGGTGTATACCCGTGATTTTGGCAAGATGGCTTATATCATCAAGGCCCGGATGCAGCTTATGCGCGACTTTGGCGCATACCCGGCTGCCCACAGCGCCTTCCTGCTGAACCTGGGGTTGGAGACCCTGCCCCTGCGCATGGCCCAGTATTGCAAAAACGGCGAAACTGTGGCCAAGTATCTCAAGGCAAATGACAAGGTGGAATCTGTCAACTATGCGGCCCTGCCTGACAGCCCCTATTATGACCTTGCTCAGAAATATCTGCCCAAGGGCGTTTGCGGCGTGATCTCCTTTGTGATCAAGGGCGGCAAGCGGGCTGCCGTAAAGTTTATGGATGGCCTCAAGCTGGCCTCCAACGAGGTGCACGTGGCGGATATCCGCACCTGCGTGTTGCACCCTGCCAGCGCCACCCATCGGCAATTGACCGATGAGCAGCTGGTGGCCGCAGGGGTGAACCCCGGCATGATCCGCCTCTCTGTGGGGTTGGAGAATGTGGAGGATATTCTGGACGATCTGAAGCAGAGCTTTGCGCAGATGTAAATGATTCATTATACGAGAGAAGGGGTTTCTTTTAGAAAAAAAGAAACCCCTTCTCTCGTGCTCTCATCCAAAGAAAATCATTTTAATCGCTTTCACCATTATCTCCCCGGGCGTACCCGGCGGCCATCAGGGCAGTCAGAGGCAGCGTTCGGGGCCTTTTTTGTGTGGATGAAGTGTAGGTGAAGCTTTCTTCGTCCAAAGCGGTAACGGTGAGGTTCACCTGAGCCATTTTGTCGTTTTCCATCAGAACGGCTTTGATGCGCCGACCATGATCCAGAGAGTAGCGGAGAAAGCGGATCATGCGTCGTTCCTCCCGGTGGCATAAATGTGGGTGGAGCCTTCCTCATAGATTTTGTCAAAAAGCTCGTCAAAGGCTTCCAGATCAATGATATAGCTTGACTGCTCATAGGCGCTGATGTAGATGTAATCAGCGCCGTACTGGTCGATGAGGGCCAGATGGCTTGCGGGATCCTCATAGAAATCCTCCAGGGCGTACTGGCGTTCTCCGGTGGAGAAACCATGGTAGTACAGCCACAGATCCGGCCCGCAGATGATGGTGCGGCCCGCCAGGGAGCTGACCGGGTTCAGGTGCTGGGTGCCGGTGATGAATACGCTCTGCTGGGGGGTATTCTTTTTGATAAACTCAGAGCAGGCTACATCCTGAGCGCTGTATACCTGATAGTTGCTGACACACTCCCGGGCAATGGTGAGCCCGGCGCTCAAAAACAGGCAAACGCCGGTGAAGCCTGCCAGCACCCAACGGCCCCGAAGGCCTTTTAAACGATCCCACAGAAGGAAGGCATAGTCCGCCGCCAGATAGCAAGAGAGCAGATACCACAGGTAGAACAGCTTGTTGTTGTCGTATTCATTGGGCTGAAAGCGGATGAACTCCGCCGCAATGAAGATTACAAAGGCCCCGGCTGCAATGCGCCGGTGGGTTTTGTTTTTTTCCAGCAGCGCGCAGAGAATGAGGATCACCGGCAGACCGATGTTCTTTAAATAGAACCACAGGTACAGATCCCGCATACCGCTGCCGCCGGGATTGTTGACCCAGTTGAATTGCAGGGTGAGAAAGTGATCGCTGCCGCCCGCTTGCTGAAAGGTCCACGCAAACAGCTGGGGCACGGACAGCACACAGGCGATGGCTCCGTAAATGAGATAAGGCTTGAAGGCCTGCCAGTGGGCTCTTTCGTGGATCAGGTCATAGACCATCAGCCCCAGGGAGCACAGGGCCAGCGCTGTGAAGGAATGGGTGTGGATCAGGGGCAGGCCGCCGCCCCACAGGCCCAGCAGGCAAAGGGAGCGCATTTCCCACTTGCCCCGCAGGCTGGTAAACAAAAGGTAGAAGCAGGGCAGCACCATGGCCCAGCCCCCCAAAAGGGTGCGCTGAGGGATCATTAGATCGCAGATCACGTTGCTCCAGCGCAGGTTGTTAGGCTCAGGCATATTGGTGGGGGTCTGATAGTAACCGGTGAGCACATCGCTGATGCGCTGGGTCACTTCTCCTGCGCTTTGGTCAAAGGTGTACAAAAAGCCCAGGCCGCCGTTGAGGAAGAACAAAAGGGTGGCCAGGACGGCAGCCCTTTTGCTGCCGGTCAGTTC
>JAFUPO010000282.1 GCA_017481185.1 Clostridia bacterium
GGTGCTGGTGGGCAACCTGATCAACGACGCTATGAAAAAGAACCGCGACCTGCCCTTTGCTGCGGCGCTGAGCGTGGTGCTCCTGGCCATCACCGCCGGGATCATCGCCCTATACCAGCGCCTGGGCGGCCAAAAGGGCGGCCTGACCCTTTTCTGAGGAGGCGCTTATGAAAACGAAACGCTTAGGGTCAAGGCTGTTCATGGGGGCGGTATTGATCCTCATGTATCTGCCCATCCTGATTGTGGTATTGTATTCCTTCAATGCCAATACCGCCCGGAACACCACCATCTTCACCGGCTTTACCCTGGACTGGTACCGGGATCTGTTTGCCGATACCCGAGGCTTTGGGGACGCGCTGCTTTCCAGCCTGGAACTGGCCCTGGCCTCCTGCTTGCTGGCGGGGGTCATCGGCACCCTGGGGGCCATCGGCATGGTGGAAAAAGAATTGTACGGCAAGGTGGGCTTTATTGGCCGCATGGCCCAGGGCCTCACCACCCTGCCCATCATGATCCCGGAGATCATACTGGGCATTGCCCTGATGGCCCTGTTTTACGCAGTGGAAATGCCCCTGGGCATGACAGCCCTGGTTTTGAGCCACACCACCTTCTGCATCCCCTACATCTTTATCGTGGTGAAGGGGCGGCTGGCGGGCATGGATCCGGCTCTCACCGAGGCGGCCCGGGATTTGGGCGCGTCCCCCAAGCGGGCCTTGTGGGATATTACCCTGCCGCTGATTTTTCCCGGCATCCTTTCCGGCTGCTTCCTCGCCCTGGCCATGAGCCTGGATGATTTCATCGTCAGCTTTTTCGTTACCGGCCCCGGCACCGTGACCCTGCCCCTTAAAATTTACTCCAGCATCAAAACCGGCATCTCGCCCCAGGTGAACGCATTGTCCACGCTGATTCTGGTGGTCATTGTGGTCTGTGTGGCGGCTGCCCAATGGCTGGGGAAAAATAAAAAGCAAATCAATTAAAGGAGTGACTGACATGAAAAAATGGTTGTGCCTCGCCCTGTGCCTCATCCTGGCTCTGCCCGCCTTTGCCCTGGCGGAGGAAAAAGTCGTTAACGTCTACACCTGGGAAACCTACATCTCCGACGCGGTCATCGCTGATTTCACCGCCGCCACCGGCATTAAGGTAAACTACTCCCCCATTTCCTCCAACGATGAAATGCTGGCCAAGATGCAGATGAACAAGGGGTCTGAATACGATATTCTCATCGTCAGCGACTACACCCTGAACATCATGCGCAAGGAAGGCCTGCTCCTAAAGCTCAACAAGGATCTGCTTCCCAACTGGAAGAACCTTGACCCCGCCTATCTCTCTCAATACTACGATCCTGACAACGAATACGCCGTGCCCTACACTGCCGGCTCCCCCATGATCGTGTATGATCCTGCCGCGGTGTCCATCGAGATCGACAGCATCTCCGATCTGTGGGACGAATCCTTGGCCGATTCCGTGGTCATCCTGGACGACGCCCGCAACATGATCGGCGTGACGCTCAAAACCCTGGGCTACTCCATGAACGAGACCGACCCTGCCAAATTGGAGGAAGCCAAGCAGAAGCTGAACGAACTGTATCCCAACATTCGCGCCTTTGACTATGACACCCCCTACACCCTCATGATCTCCGGCGAGGCCACGGTGGGCTATATGTTCACCCCCTACGTGATTCTGGCTCAGAACGACCGGCCCGACCTGGTGGCCGTTTCCCCCCAAGAGGGCGCGGGCTTCGGCATTGACAACCTGGTGATCCCCGTCAACGCCCCCAACCCCGAAAACGCCCATGCCCTGATCAACTTCCTGCTGGATGGCGAAATCGCTGCCCGCACGGTGGTGGATCAGTTGTACATGAACCCCAACCTGGCCGCGGAGGAATATCTGCCCGAGGGCTATTTGGATAACCCGGTGTTCATCACCCCCGAGCAGATTGAAAAGGCTGAGTTCATCACCGACATCGGCGAAACCGAGGCCCTGTACCAGCAGATCTGGCAGGAGTTCAAGCTGCAGTAAGATACAGGTTATAATTTGCGAGAACCCTTTCCTTTTGCAAAAGGAAAGGGTTCTCGCGCTCTCCTAAAGGAAAACCATTTTTGAGCTGTTCAAAGTTCTTAACTCTAAGCTCTTAGTTCTTAACTCACATTGACTCCCCACACGGCAAACGATATAATAAGCCTATCCGCTTATCTAAGGAGGCTTATTTCCCCATGAAAAAAACGCCTGCACAAAAAACGGGCACGAAGGGCAGGGCCCTTATCACCCTTTGCCTGATCCTCATCGTGACCCTTGCCGCCGGTTACCTGGGCTTTAACGGTATGCCCCTGGACAGCCGGGGGCTGTATAAGCTGCTTCCCTGGCTGCCCACTGCCGACGTGGCCGCCTGGCCCAAGGCGCTGCCTTTGGGGTTGGATCTGCAAGGGGGCGTGTATGTGGAATATCAGGCCAAGGCGCCTGCTGACTCTGAATCTGATGATGACGCGCTTATCGCCAGCACCATCAGCGTGATCCAGAGCCGCCTGACCCAGAAGGGCTACCCGGAGAGCACCGTGGTGCGCCTGGGAAATGACGGCATCCGGGTGGAGATCCCGGCGGTCAGCGACCCCAACGAAATTCTCACCCTCATCGGCAGCCCCGCCAAGCTGGAGTTTCGCACCCCTGAAGGGGAGACCTTTATGGAGGGCAAGCACGTAGAATCCGCCTATGCGGGCATGAGCGCCGAGGTGGGGACCTATGTGGTGCAGTTCACCCTCACCAAGGAGGGCGCTGCCATTTTTGCTGACTATACGGGCCGTTATGTGGGCCAGGCCTTGTCTATCTACCTGGATGGGGCGTTGGTTTCCTCCCCCACGGTGCAAAGCGTGATCCCCGGCGGTCAGGGCTTCATCGAGGTGGGCGACAAGCTGGGCGCAGAGACCCTGGCCGCTCAGATCCAGTCTGGCGCGCTGCCTATGGAGATTACCCAGCAGAAGGTGGATACCGTGTCCGCCTCCCTGGGGGTTGACGCCCTATCCACCTCCATCACCGCCGCTGCTATCGGCATCCTTATCGTGATGCTTATCATGATCCTGCGCTATCGTTTAAACGGCATTGTGGCCTCCTGGGCCCTATGCCTGTACATGATCCTTTTGTTCTTCTTTATCGCGGTGATCCCCGGCATCCAATTGACCCTGCCGGGCATTGCGGGCATTGTGCTGGGCATCGGCATGGCAGTGGACGCCAACGTGGTCATCTTCGAGCGCATCAATGAAGAAATCCGGGTGGGCAGGCCCTTAAAGGCCTGCGTGCGCACCGGCTTTAAGCACGCCATGAGCGCTGTTCTGGATGCTAACGTGACCACCTTCATCGCAGGTGTGGTGCTGCTTTCCTTTGGCACTGGCTCGGTGCAGGGCTTTGCCAAAACGCTGCTTTTAAGCGTGGTAACCAGCTTGATCACTGCTGTTTTGCTCACTCGGCTTTTGCTCACCAGCCTGGTTAACCTGGGGTGCGCCAAGCCGGGCCTGTATACCAGCGTAAAACACATTGCAAAGGAGGCGCAGTAACATGAAAAAATCAGCTAAGCTATGCCTGCTCCTCTCCTGCGCCGTGATGGCTGCGGCCCTGGTGCTTTCCCTGGCTGGGAGGGGCGTCAACCTGGGCATTGATTTTGCCGGGGGCCTGTCCATCAAGTATGACATGGGCCAGAGCGTGAACAAGCAAGACATTGAGACCGCCTTAAACAACCAGGGGATTACCGGCGCTGTGCTGACCCTTATGGGCGACGCCCAAGAGGAGGTGCAGCTGCGGGTGCCTGAGATCTCCGATGAAGGCGTGCAGACCCTCAGGGCCAGCCTCGAGGCAGAGCTGCTTGTGAAGTACCCTCAAATGGATGTGGGCAACGCCTCCGTCAGCTATGTGGGGCCGGTGGCCGGGGCCACCCTGGTAAAGAACGCCTTTATGTCGGTAATCATCGCCTCGGTGCTGATGCTTATTTACATTGCCGTGCGGTTCGACTTTGCCTCCGGCATCGCCTCGGTGCTGGGCCTGATCCACGATGTGCTGATCATGCTTTCTTTTATGGTCATCCTCCGGGATGTGATCCAGATGAATTCCTCCTTTATCGCGGCCATGCTGACCATTGTAGGCTATTCCATCAACAACACCATCGTGATCTTTGACCGCATCCGGGAGAATGTGCGCCGACACCTGGGCAGCCTCAGCCGTCAGCAAATCGTTCAGAAATCCGTAAAGGAAAGCCGGGGCCGCACCCTGCTCACCACCCTCACCACCCTCGTCACCATCGAGACACTGTATCTCTTAGGCGTCGCCTCCATCAAGGAGTTCGCCCTACCCATCATTATCGGCATCCTCTCGGGCGTGTACAGTGCCAATCTGATCAACGGCTATATCTGGGCCGCTATCGAGGACTGGCGCAAAACGCGAAAGGTGAAGGCGTAAGCATTACGAGGGGATGGCCGAGGCCATCCCCTTGCGCATATTTAGCTTGCGCAGCAAAGGAGGCTTTTTCATGGACCTGTGTGACAACTGCGTTCGGCTGAAGACCTTTCCCAATACCTGGTGTCCTACTTGCCGCGCCTACTCAGTTCGCCAAGAATTGCATGGCCTCAGTATGCACATCTATTGCCCCTCCTGCGATATGCCCATGGTCGTTGGCGGCAGTTTTTGGCCCAATTGTTCTCTTGACAAAACCAACTATACGCTAACGCTTCTTTTTGAAACAAAAACCAATCAGCAATTTGCCTATGTTGGGCGCACATTTCACCTCCCCTTTTTAGTGGCCCGAAAAATTGTTCTGGCAGATGCCCCCATCCCTGCTCCCTTCAACCTTTTCTACCTGCGCAAACTGCTTCCAAAGCTGGATGCGGATGGAACAACCTATCGTGTAGACCCGCCAATTTCTTATTCGAGATTCTGGAAATGCTTTGATCCGTCAACTCTCTAACCTGTATCCAAGGAGGCCCTATGCTCAATTTCACCCCCCGGGGCGTGCTGCCCGAAGACGACCGGC
Organism: Clostridia bacterium; assembly: GCA_017481185.1. Next base: position 5,009 of record JAFUPO010000282.1, read on the forward strand.
TCCTGACGGGCCATCCCAAATGGCTGGCGCAGCTTTTGTGGCTGCGGGGCATCGACACCCCCGAAAAGGCCCAGAAATTCCTGGATCCCCAACTGAGCCAGCTCCATGACCCCTATCTCATGCAGGATATGGACAAGGCCGTGAACCTTTTAAAAAAGGCCATACGGCTGAATCACTCCATCTGCGTATATGGGGACTATGATGTGGACGGGGTCTGCGCCTCCTCTATTTTGTATGAAACCTTGAAGGAAATGGGCGCCCAGGTGCGCTATTACATCCCCAACCGCCACGGGGAGGGCTACGGCCTGAACCTGGATGCAGTGGAGGCCATCGCCAAGGATACGAAGCTGCTTATTACCGTGGACTGCGGCATCACCAACATCCGGGAGGTGGAAAGGGCCAAGGCCCTGGGCCTGACGGTAATCGTTACCGACCATCATCAGCTGGGAGAGGAAAAATGCCCCGCCCACGCGGTTTTGAATCCCCTTTTGGGCGAGTACCCCTTCCGCCGCCTGTGCGGAGCGGGGGTAGCCTTTAAGCTGGGCATGGCCCTCACGGGGCTGGAAAATATGCTGCCCCGGCTTCCCCTGGCCGCTTTGGCCACCGTGGCGGACATCGTGCCCCTTATTGACGAAAACCGGGTGCTGGTCAAGTTCGGCCTGGCCAGGATGCCTGCCGATTCCCGGCCCGGCCTGCGGGCTCTTTTAAAGGATGCGGGCATTGAAGGCCCTGTTACCGCCGGGCAGGCGGGCTTTCGCCTAGCGCCCCGGCTCAACGCCGGCGGCCGCCTGGAGGACGCTCTCCAGGGCGTGGTTTTGATGACCACCCAGGACGAAACCCAGGCGGAGGCCATTGCCGCCCACCTGGGGCAGACCAACACCCAGCGCCAGGCCTTGCAGGAGGAAACAACCCACCAGGCCCTGGAGCTGATGGCTGCCCAGTGCAATCTGGCCAAGGAGCGGGCCATTGTGGTCATGGGCCAGGGGTGGAACCCCGGCATTATTGGCCTGTGCGCCAGCAAGCTGTGCGAAAAATACCATTATCCCACCGTGGTTCTCTCCCAGGGGGAGGATGGGCTGGCGGTGGGCAGCGCCCGGTCCATCCCCGGGGTGAACATCCACCGGATGCTGACCCGGCTGAGCGATTTGTTTATCCGCTTCGGGGGCCATGAGCAGGCAGCGGGCCTCACCATGGAGGCGGAAAAGGTAGCCGAATTCCGCCGCCGCTTGACGGAGGAAATCAAAAAAAGCTGCGACCCCGAGTGCTTCGTTCCCACCCAGGATTACGACCTGCCCCTGAACCTTTCAGAGGTGACCTCTCAGATGATCGAGGCCCTTTCAGCCTTTGCCCCCACCGGGTACGGCAACCCTGCCCCGGTATTTCTCTTAGAGGACGGGCACCTTCAGGCAGCCCGGCCCGTGGGCCGGGAGGGCGCTCATTTGAAGGTGACACTGCTCCAGCACACCACGGTGATGGACGGCATTGGCTTTGGTATGGGGGATTTTATTCACGCCGGCGCCAGCCGGGTGGATGCGCTGTTTACCCCGGAAATGAACGAATGGAACGGCAAGGCCTCCCCTCAAATGCAAATAAAGGCCATGATCCCTTCCCGGCATGGGGCGGCGCTGCCCCCGGCCAATGAATTTTTACAGCCTTTTTTGCAGGATATGGCAGGGCTGACTGCGAATATTTTTGAGATACCCTCTATTCAGACCCAGCCCCTGCCCCAGGCTTTTTCGCCCCGGCAGGGCAGGCTGTTCATCGCCCGCTGCCCCCGAACGGCCAAGGCTTTTCTGGCCGATCATCCGGGCAAGGTGGATGTTATCAGGCACGAGATCACCGATCCTCGCAGCTTTTCAACCCTGCTGATCTGGCCGAACACCTTGCGCCTGGCCGATCAGTGGGAGGAAATCTATCTGCTGGACGGGCCCTGCTGCCCCCAGGAGCTGGCAGCCCTCAGGGCTCAATGCCCTTCGGCTACCCTTTATGCCGATGGCCCTTCCGACGCCTTAAAGGCCATGGCCCGCACCGTGGCCCTGGCGGACGAGCCCCTCAGGGCGCTTTACAAGGCTCTGCGCTCTGACCCCCGGCCCAATGTGTTCTCGCTGGCCAAAGCCGCCGGCCTGACCCCCGCCCAGGTGACGATGGGGCTGTATGCCTTTCATCAAAATCATCTGGCGGAGTTTGATCCCAACCCCTTTACCCTGCGGCTTTTGCCCCCGGTGAAATGCCGCATGGCCGACAGCCCCCTGGTGGCTGCCCTGCGCGCCCTTTAAGACCCCCGTTTATTTAAGGAGGCAGACTTATGAGCATGACCCGCTATGAAATTATGGCCCTGGACCAAATGCTGGCCCGGGTGCAGAA
>JAFUPO010000283.1 GCA_017481185.1 Clostridia bacterium
CCTCCCCGGCAGGGAAAACCCCTTGCAGACTGGCTTGCCCCTGATTGTCTCTCACGATGCGAACGGGAGAGGAGGAGCGGCTCTCAACCCCCGTCAGCAGCGCATCCGGATGGGCAAAGCCCTTCAAACGCCTGTCCATATCCGGGATAGCCCGGCGCAGGTTATCCGTCACAAAGGCGGGCAAAAAGGCCTCCAGCTCTCCGGGGGTCACTCCGGGTTGATAGGTGGGAAGCACGCTGCCCACGGCTTTGGAGGCCCGACGCAAAAGCAGATCCTCCACCCTCTGGCAAGGGGCCTTGAAATCCCCGCCCCCGGCCCGGTAGGCTGCCTTTTCCAATGCCCGCTGCCAAGAAAGGCCTGCCAGGGGATGATCATCGCCGTAATCCCCAGGGTTCACGCCCACCAGCAGGGCGGCGTTGGCGTTGCGCCCATCCCGGGCATGGTAGCTCATGCCGTTGGTCACCACGCCTCCCATCTGGCTGGCGGCAGGCACCACCACGCCGCCAGGGCACATACAGAAGGTGTACACGCCTCGCCCGTCGGGGGTATGGGTGTTCAGCTTATAATCCGCCGCACCCAGAAGGGGTGCGAATTTGCCGTACTGGCTGCGGCTGATCATTTCCTGAGGGTGCTCGATGCGCACGCCCACCGCAAAGGGCTTGGCCTCCATCCGCAGCCCCTGGTTAAACAGGGCCTGGTAGGTGTCGCGAGCGCTGTGGCCCGTGGCCAGGATGAGAGCGGTGCAGTCCATCTGCTCCTTCATGCCCTCCCGCTCAAAGGTGATGCCGGTGAGGCAGCCGCCCTTTTCCAAAACGCCGGTGAGGCGGCACTGGTGCCACACCTGGCCGCCTAGACGAATGATCTCCTGGCGTAGGTTTTTGACCACGTCCTTTAACAAATCCGTACCGATGTGAGGCTTTTGCAGATAGAGAATCTCCTCCGGCGCGCCGCAGGCCACAAAGGTTTCCAGCACCACCCTTTGATGGGGAGATTTGGTGCCCGTGGTCAGCTTGCCATCAGAGAAAGCCCCTGCGCCGCCTTCACCGAACTGGATGTTGCTTTCAGGGTTCAATTGCCCCTTTTGCAGCATCAATTCCACATCCCGGGTGCGCTCATCCACGGGCTTGCCCCGCTCCATCAGGATGGGCTGGGCCCCGGCCCGGGCCAGCACCCAGGCGGCAAAGAGCCCTGCCGGGCCTGCCCCGGCCACCACCGGCGGCCCATCAAAGGCGGCCCGCGGCGGCTCAAAGGGAATGGACTGGGGAGCCTTCGCGGCGTCCTTGGCTCGCTTTAAGTACCGATCCTCCTGAGGCAGAGAGACATCCACTGTATAAATATAATGCACATCGCCCTTATCACGGGCGTCGATGCTCTTTTTTACCAGCTTTATTTCGCGGATGAGAGAAGGGTCAACCCCCAACCGCTTGGCTGCCAGGCGGCCCAGATCCTCTTGGGTGCCCTTGAGGGGAAGCGCCAGATGACTTAATCGCAGCATATTTAAACTCCTTGGCAAATGTACCTGAAAAGTATACCATGTTTTGCTGTGCGGGTCTATCATAAATCAGTATAATTCCTGTGAATTCATACAAAAGTCTTGCGATTTGGTTGACATAATCTGTTCTTCTTCTTATAATAGAAATGTTGAGAATAACCGCTTTCATGCGGCTTCTATGATCACAAGGAGGTACATCATGGCAATTAAGTTGACCGTTGACGGCAATACCGCTGTCAGCCATGTCGCGTATGCGTTCAGCGATGTGGCAGCCATCTACCCCATCACCCCTTCCTCCCCCATGGCGGAAGTGGCTGATGAATGGTCCGCTCAGTCTCGTAAGAACCTGTTCGGCCAGAATGTTCGCATCGCTGAGATGCAGTCCGAAGCCGGCGCCGCCGGCGCTGTGCACGGCTCCCTGGCCGCTGGCGCTCTGACCACCACCTTCACCGCTTCCCAGGGCCTTTTGCTGATGATCCCCAATATGTACAAGATCTCCGGCGAACTGCTGCCCGGCGTGTTCCACGTCAGCGCCCGTGCTCTGGCCTATCATGCCCTGTCCATCTTCGGCGACCATTCCGACGTTATGGCCTGCCGTCAGACCGGCTTTGCGATGCTGGCCTCCAACTCCGTGCAGGAAGCTCACGACATGGCTCTGGTTGCTCATCTGGCTACCCTGAAGACCTCCGTGCCCTTCCTCCACTTCTTCGACGGCTTCCGGACTTCTCACGAAATCCAGAAGATCGACGCTCTTGAGTATGAAGAGATCGCCAAGCTCATACCCTGGGACAAGGTGGAAGAATTCCG
>JAFUPO010000284.1 GCA_017481185.1 Clostridia bacterium
ATCAAGGAGCTGATGCCCGCCCTGCGCTCCACCTGGTTTGCCCTGCACATCGGCTCGGCCACCTTCTCCTATGCCTCCTTCGCCATTGCAGGGGGGCTGGGGGTGCGCTACCTCTGGCAATTGCGCAAGGGCCATGCAGAATCCGAGGCCCGCATGAAGCAGACGGATCACATGACCTACCGGCTGATCTGCCTGGGCTTTCTGCTGTTGACGGTGGTCATCCTTTCCGGCGCCATCTGGGCGGAGCAGGCCTGGTCCCGCTGGTGGAGCTGGGATCCCAAGGAAACCTGGGCCCTGATCACCTGGATTCTCTACGCCATCTATCTGCATCAGCGGCTGCGCATGAAGTGGCAGGGAAAAGCTATGGCCTGGTTTGCGGTGATCGCCGTGATCTGCGTGCTGTTCACCTTTGCGGGGGTCAACAAGCTTCTGCCCGGGCTCCATTCCTACGCCGTTTAAACGAGGCAGTATTCCCTTGCCGTTTTTTCGCTTAAAATGTTATGATAAGAGTGTCTGCTCACGCAGGCACTCTGTTTTTAAGGAGTGATCTGATTGCCCACCGGTATCCTTATCAATATCCTTGCGGTGCTTCTGGGTTCCTTGCTGGGCTGCCTCATCGCCAAGCGCATCCCCCAGCGTTTTCAGGAGGTGCTGCCCTCCCTCTTCGGCTTTTGCTCCATCGCCATCGGCGTCAATTCCATCATCAAGGTCAGTTCACTGGCTGTGCCTGTGATTGCTGTGCTGGTGGGCTACTGCATCGGCGGCCTATTGAAGCTGGAGGAGCGCTGCCATGGGCTGCTTAAAAAGCTGCTGCCCAAAGTGGTTAAGGGCTCTGAGGGGATGGACATGACTGCCTATATCACCGTGACGGCGCTGTTTTGCTTCAGCGGCGTGGGCTGGTATGGGGTGCTGTCTGAAAGCATCGGCGGCGTGCCGGATATCCTGTATGCCAAATCTGTTATGGACTTTTTTACCGCAGTGCTTTTTGCGGCGCTGCTGGGCCGGGCGGTGTGCCTGATTCCCATCGGGCAGACGGCCGTGTTTATCCTTTTGTTCCTTCTGGGCAAGCTGATCGCCCCCATGACCACCCCGGATATGTTTAATGCCCTCACCGCTTGCGGCGGCATCATCTCCGTGGCCACTGGCTTTCGGGTTTCAAAGATCAGGATCGTTCCACTGATCGATATGATGCCTGCCCTGCTGCTGGTGTTGGTGCTGGCCAAAATATTTGCCTGAACCCTGAAAAAACAAAGCCCGTCTTGTAATTTTAACTTTAAAGGTCTATAATGTTACAATACCTGCCTATGGGCCGGTGACGATTTGGGAAGAGGAGGTTCTTTCTTTTATGGAAGAAAAAGTGGTAAGCCGCTCCAATTTTATTTGGGATGCCATTGATCAGGATCTGAAGGAGGGGCGCTATCAATCTGTCCACACCCGCTTCCCCCCGGAGCCCAACGGCTATCTGCACATCGGTCACTGCAAGGCGCTGGTGACTGACTTTGGCACCGCCGAAAAGTATGGCGGATTGTGCAACCTGCGCTTTGACGACACCAATCCCGCCAAGGAGGATACGGAGTACGTCGAAGGCATCAAGAAGGATATTGAATGGCTGGGCTTCCATTGGACTGGCGGCCTGTATTATGCCAGCGATTATTATGAGAAGTGCTTTGAGATCGCTGTGGACTGGATCAAGCGGGGCATCGCCTATGTGGATGAACTGACCCCCGAGCAGATGCGCGAATACCGCGGCACCCTCACCAGCCCCGGCAAAAACAGTCCCTGGCGGGATCGCCCTGTGGAGGAGAACCTGGATCTGTTTGAGCGGATGCGCAAGGGCGAGTTCCCCGAGGGCCGCTACATCCTCAGGGCCAAGATCGACATGGCTTCCCCTAACATGAATATGCGTGACCCGGCCCTGTACCGCATCCTGTACAAGGAGCATTGGCGCACCGGCAACAAGTGGTGCATCTACCCTATGTATGACTTCGCCCATCCCATCGGCGACGCCATGGAGTGTATCACCCACTCCCTGTGCTCCTTGGAGTTTGAAGCCCATCGCCCCCTGTATCAGTGGGTGGTGGACAATGCACGCGATATGCTGCCCGGCCATCCCCGGCAGATTGAGTTTGCCCGCCTGAACCTCACCCGCACGGTGATGTCCAAGCGCTATCTGCGCCGCCTGGTGGAGGAGGGCTATGTGTCCGGTTGGGATGATCCCCGGATGCCCACGCTGTCCGCCCTGCGCCGCCGGGGCTATACCGGCTCCTCCATTCGCAAGTTTATCGACCAGGTGGGCCTGGCTAAGGCTGACAGCACCGTGGAATTGGCCCTCTTGGAGCACTGCGTTCGCGAGGATCTTGGGGATTCCGTAGCCCGCATTATGGCAGTTTTGAAGCCCCTTAAAGTGGTGCTCACCAACTGGCCCGAGGGCAAGGTGGATGAGATCACCCTGGAGAACCATCCCGATCATCCCGAAATGGGCGAGCGCACCATCAAGTTTGGCCGCGAGCTTTACGTGGAGCAGGATGACTTTATGGAAGTGCCTGTGAAGAAGTTCTTCCGCCTCTTCCCTGGCGGCGAGGTTCGCCTGAAGGGCGCGTATATCATCAAGTGCGAGTCCTGCGAGAAGGACGAAGCAGGCAACGTGATCCAATTGAACTGCACCGTGGATATGGACAGCCGCTCCGGCATGGAAGGGGCCAACCGCAAGGTGAAGGGCACCCTCCACTGGGTCTCCGCCCTGGATTGCGTGCCGGTGGAAGCCCGCCTCTACGAGCCCCTCTTGGTGGATGACGAGGAGGTGGAGTAAGAGGAAGGCGCCGATAAGAAGGACTTCATCAGCCGTCTGAACCCTGACAGCCTGAAGGTGGTTAAGGGCTTTGGCGAGCCTGGCCTCAAGGACGCCCAGGTGGCCGAAACCTTCCAGTTCATGCGCACCGGCTACTTCTGCAAGGATCCCGACAGCACCGACGCGCTG
>JAFUPO010000285.1 GCA_017481185.1 Clostridia bacterium
CCCAGATCCAGAATCACCACATCCGGGCAATGGGACGCCAGCATACTGATGGCCTCCCTTCCGGTATTCACGATCAGCGCTTCATAGCCCCAGGCGGCTTTAAGAACAGCCGGCCCGCTGGTGAGGATCCGGCAGCTCCAGTCCTCATGGCGGTTCTCCAGTTCCAGCGCCAGCTCCAGGGCCCGGGCGGCATCCTCCAGTGCGATTAAAATTCTCATGCCATCCTCCTTGACTAATAGAATTATTTCTAGACGTATATGGGATATTCCTGCCTGGCGGCGCTGGAAAGATCACCTTTAAACATTTTAGAAGGAGGCTGTGGAAAAATGAGCGCAAAAAAAGCCCCTGTGGAGGGGCCTTTTGCAAAGCAGGATAAGGGCTTACTTCATTTTCCACCGGGCCAGCCGCTGGGGCCACACCTTTTGCCAGCCCATGGGAAAAATCCAGCTGACGCAAAGGGCCAGGCAAACGCCCACAGCCGTATCAAAGATGCGGTTCAGGGCATAGGTCACGTAGCTGTCGACCGGGGTGTTGAAAAGCAGGATGCACAGCACCACGCCGCCGGGTTGCACGCCGCCCACCCAGAACATCTGGCAGAGGATCACCAATAGCGAGCAACCCAGAAAGGTGAGGGCCACCAGGCCCAGGGTGTGATGGCCGTCGGGCACGAACTGCAAGTATATATGAAAGAGCACCATACCCAGAAAGCAGCCAATGATCGTACCAAAGAGGCGGTTAAAGCCATTTTTGAAGGCGTCCGCCATGTCGTGACCCATGCCGAAGATGGCGCCGATGCAGGCAAAGGCCGGGCTACGGCCCACAAAGTAATAGATCAGGGCGCACAGGGCGGCGGTCAGCGCTGTCTTCACATTGCGCATACCCTGGGTGGGGCGATGGACGTATTGATTCAGATGCATGATTTCAGGTCCCTCCTGAATGTTTCTTCAGAATATTTTGCGAACCTGCCTATCATAGCACTGCCGGGGGTGCTTGTACACCCCTTTTAATCGGCAACCACAGATTTTTTTGCCCGCCATTTGGCCAGGCGTTCCGGCCAAACAGTGATCCAGCCCTTGGGAAAAAGCCAGCTGACCCCCATGGCAAAGCTGACGCCGATAACGGTATCCAAAATATTGTTTAAGGCGTAGGTGTAATAGGGCTCAAAGTGGTCGTTGTACATGACCACGATCATGATGATGCAGCCCGGGTGCACCCCCTCGGGCCGGAAGATCTGGCAGAGAATAATGAGCAAAAAGGTGGCCGCGCAGGTTAAAAGCACCAGCCATAAAGAAAAGTGATCGTCAGGCACCAATTGAATATGCAGCCAGCGAAAAAGCATCCCCAGCAGGCCGCCGATGATGGTACCGCCCAAACGATTGAAGCCGTTGCGCAGCGTCATGGCCATGTCCCGGCCCATGCCAAAGATCACGCCGATGCAGGCAAAGGCGGGGTTCCTGCCGATCCAATAATAGATCAGCGCGCAGACGCCCGTGGTGAGCATGGTTTTGATGGTGCGCATACCGATAGTCGGCCTTTTGAACATAGCATCGCCTCTTTTCTCAGTTTTTCGTGGTTTCATCATATCAAATTTTACGATGCCTGTATACTGCCCTTTCGCCCAAAGTTTTCAAGGGGAGGCTCATGCTTTTATTTTCCATCGGGGTGTGGTATGATAAAAGGCAAGCAAGGAGGCGTTATTCCCATGCGCGAAACGTTTTTGATCGTTGACGGCAACAGCCTGACCTACCGGGCCTTTCACGCCCTGCCTTTGTTGGATCACAACGGCGTGTACACCAATGCGGTACAGGGCTTTTTCAGTATGCTGTTCAAGGTCTTTGAAGAAGAAAAACCGGCCTATTGCGCCGTTTGCTTTGATGAGCACGCGCCCACCTTTCGTCACACAGCCTACGAGGGCTACAAGGCGGGCCGCAAGCCCACCCCTGAAGAATTAAAGCCCCAGTTTCCTCTAATCAAAGAGCTTTTAAAGGCCATGCACATCGGCATTTATTCCATGGAGGGCTACGAGGCCGATGACCTCTTAGGCACCCTGGCCCGTTTGGGCGAGGAGCGGGAGACTGCGCCCCTTTTGCTCACCGGCGACCGTGACGCTTTGCAATTGGTAGACGAGGTGACCAACGTGCTCTTTACCAAAAAGGGCATTACCGAAACCCTGCGCTTCACCCCTCAGATGGTTCAGGAGGTGTACGGCATCAGCCCCCA
>JAFUPO010000286.1 GCA_017481185.1 Clostridia bacterium
AAAGGAGCTTTTGCTCTTGCTTTTGAAAAAGCACATGATCAACCACCATGAAATAGGGCTGTTCGGCAGAAACATAAATCTCCCTAAGGGAGGAGCAGCCCAGAAACGGATTAGCGCCCATGGTTTCAAGGCTGTCACACAGCGTAACGGAAGCAAGGGCCGGGCAGGAAGAAAACGCGTGGGTCCCCAATGTTATAAGCCCCTGGGGCAATATGACAGAGGTAAGGGATTGACAGTCGTAAAAAGCGCTGTCGCCAATGGCTGCAAGGCCTTGGGGAAGGGACAGGCTGGCAAGGGAATGGCAGCCTTGGAAAGCATGGCTGCCGATAGCGCCCAGCCCTTGGGGCAAAGCAGCCGCGGTAAGCGATGAACAATGATAGAAGGCATGATCCCCGATGGCGGTCAGCCCCTCTGCGAACGTGACTTCACAAAGCCCCTCGCAGTCGCGGAAAGCTGAGCTGCCAATCACGCTGAGGCTTGCTGGCATAGAGACGGAGGAAAGGGACGGGCAGCCTTCAAAAGCCTTGTCACCGATGGAGCAGATGCCAGCGGGAACGGTATAGGAGGCCGCCTTTAATCCTTGCGGGTAGCAAACCAACTTCTTTTCTCCCTTGCAAAAGAGAACCCCCTCGATGGTGGCAAAATGGGAGTTAGCGGGCGAAACGCTGATCTGCGAAAGGGCGGAACAGCGAATAAATGGATTAACGCCCATGGCCTGGAGGCTGTCAGGCAGGGCGACGAACTTAAGAAATATGCAATCAGCAAAAGCCTCGTCGCCCACAAACTGGAGCCCCTCCGGCAGAATGACTTCGGTAAACCCTCTGCATTTTGCAAAGGCTTTTGCGCCGATGGTGCGCACGCTCTTGGGCAGGTTGATGGCGTCCAGGTTTGAACACTCATTAAAGGCGCCTTCTCCAATAGACGTAAGGCCCTGGGGCAAAACAATGGAATCCAGCGAGGTACGCCGGGAAAAGGCCCAGGGGCCGATGGCGGTAACAGAACGCCCATCAATCACAGCCGGCACCTCAAGGCTGTAAGGCTTGCCGGAACAGCCGGTAATCATGACCGTATCGTCTTCTTGCACCTTGTATTCAAATAAACCGCTCTTTTCAGCCAGGGCCAAAGGGCAGGCAAAAAGCAGGATGAGGGTGATAAGCAGAAGCTTTTTCATGAGAAACGCCTCCTGTAGGTTTGGTATTATTATACCACGGCGGCGGAAAAGGGTAAAGGGCGGAAAGAAGGGGGCCCAGCCGCCTAAGAAACGGTTAAGAAAAAGTCAGAGCAGTTGATTGCCATGAAAAGAGGCTATATAGTTGATAAGATAAATCCCTCTTGAAAGGATGAAAAAACCGATGATCCCTGCCATCATTCTGTTTGCTGCCACCTATGTGCTGATGCTGGTGTTCAGCAAGTACCGCCCCTGGATCGCTCTGGCCTCTGCGGCCATTTTCATTGTGACCGGTATGCTGCCCTTGGCGGACATCTGGCCTGCTATCGACCTGAACGTGCTGCTCATGATCGCAGGCACCATGGGTCTGGTGGCGCTGTTCATTGAAAGCAAAATGCCCGAGCTGTTGGCTGACCTGGTGATGGAAAAGGTCTCCAACGTGCAGTGGGCTGCCGTGGCCCTGGCCCTGTTCGCCGGCGTTATCTCCGCCTTTGTGGACAACGTGGCCACTGTTTTGATGGTGGCGCCCGTGGCCCTGGAAATCTGTAAAAAGCTCAAGACCAACCCCGTGCCCTTCATCATTGGCATCGCCGTGTCCTCCAACCTGCAGGGCGCTGCTACCCTGGTGGGCGACACCACGGCCATCATGCTGGGCTCCGCTCTGGATATGAGCTTCATGGACTTCTTCTTCTACAAGGGCAAGCCCTCCATGTTCTTCGCGGTGGAATTAGGCGCTGTGCTCTCCGCGCTGATCCTCTACATCCTTTTCCGCAAGGAAAAGGGCGCCATCCCCAAGCAGAACCAGCGAACCAAGGTGACAAATTATGTGCCCTCCGTGCTGCTGGTGGGCACCATTCTGCTTTTGATCTGCGCTTCCTTCATCCCCAACAAGCCCGCCATCACCAACGGCCTCATCTGCTGCGTGCCGATGGCCATCGGCCTGGTGCACAACTTCCTGAAAAAGAAGAACATCTCTGCCATCGTGGATCCCCTA
>JAFUPO010000287.1 GCA_017481185.1 Clostridia bacterium
CGATCAAGCCAAAGAAGAGGCAGGTAGCCACTGCATAATCCTCACCAAAGGCCAATTCTACCAGCTTGGAAAGCGCCACAAAGCCGATAGCCCAGCCCAGCAGGATGGGGATGAACAGCTTGTAATACTTTTTCAACGCCTTCCCAGGATGGGAAAACAGCGCCATCATGGGCTGATAGATGCCAAAGAGCACGCACAGAACGCCGCCGCTGACCCCAGGGAGGATCGCTCCTACGCCGATAAATGCACCCTGCACAACCTTCAAAAGCCATTGACCGATCGTCATTTACATTCTCCTTTCAAACCACGCTTGCGCGCACTTATTTCACAGGTTCTTTACCGAAGCGAAGCCATTGTAGCACGTTTTGCTTTAAAATGGTAGCCCTCTTGTCAGGTATGGCGGATGAACTGTCATTTTTTCAGGCTGCGCACCTTAAAAAATGCGCCAAAAAATTCCCCCAGGACCTTGACAAATAGTTGGAAGGGTGCTATCTTAGGACCGTGGTTAGCACTCAACCCAAGAGAGTGCTAACAATCTTCAAGAGTAGACGGAAAGGAGTTGGACCCATGGGAATGATGGACGAAAGAAAATTCCGTATCCTTCGGGCGATCATTGACGACTATATTCTGACCGCCGTGCCGGTGGGCTCCCGCACCATTTCCAAAAAGTATGAGACGGGACTCTCCTCCGCTACCATCCGCAATGAGATGAGCGACCTGGAGGAATTAGGCTACCTGGCTCAGCCCCATGTTTCCGCCGGGCGCATCCCCAGCGCCAAGGCCTACCGTCTGTATGTGGATCAACTTTTGCAGTCTGGCCAGATCAGCTCCGCTGACCCCGAAGCTCTCAAGGCTCATTTTTCCGGGCGGGTTCAAAAGATGGAAGATGTGGTGAACCACGCTGCCCAGGTGCTTTCCAGCCTGACTCATTACACGGCCATCGTAACGCCCCCTAAAGGCCGGGAAGCCCACATCCGCAACCTGCAATTGGTGCCTGTCACCGCCTCCAGCGCTCTGGTGGTCATCGTGACCGACATCGGCGTGGTGAAGGATGCGGTGATCCGGGTGGATGAAGGCCTAGATGCAGACGCTCTGTACGCCATCTCCCGGATGCTGACGGAAAAGCTTGCAGGCCTCACCTTCCACGAAGCCACGCAGCTATTGTGCCAGGCTGAGACCTCGCAACCCTCTTTGATTCAGGGCATCGCCGCCATGACCTCCCAGTCTGACAAGCCGGCCATCGCCGTAGGCGGCACCAGCAATATTTTTAACTATCCTGAATACTCCGATGTGGAAAAGGCCAAATCATTCCTGAGCCTCCTGGAAACCCGGGATAAACTGGCCCAGCTGATGGAGACCGGCGGCCAGATGGCCTTTACCGTGCGCATCGGCCCGGAGACCGGCCTGCCGGAGATGAGCGACTGCTCCATCGTTACTGCTAGCTATGTAACCGGCAACAACCAAACCGGCACCATCGGGGTGATCGGCCCCACCCGGATGCAGTACAGCCGCGTGCTGTCCATTCTCTCCTCCATGGGCCGACAATTGACCGAGCTGCTCGGCAGCGATGATTAAGAAAGAAGGTACCCTGTTATGAGCCGCAAAAAGATTAAGAAACCTGAGCAGACCGAGGCTCCCGAAATGGAAAACGAGGTCGTTCTGGAACCTGAAACAGCAGAACCCCAGGCTGAGGAAACCGAAACCCTTGATGCCGCGCTTCTGCAAAAGCAGCTGGCTGACGCTGAAGCCCAAAAGGAGGAATACCTCAACCTTGCCCAGCGAGTACAGGCGGATTTTGATAACTTCCGCCGCCGCAATA
>JAFUPO010000288.1 GCA_017481185.1 Clostridia bacterium
ACCAGTATCTTATTAAATTTTGCTCAGAATCAATTTCTCCCAGTTCAGGTTTTGCGCTATACTTCCCACTGGCCGCCTCCCTCCGGCCCTCCTGATCACGTTTTTGCCCCTCCTGATCACGCATTCGGGCTTTTTGCTCCTTTGCCTCCTCCATCAGCCAGTTATAGGCCTCCACGATTGCATCCGCATCGTTGAGGTCTTTTTTTATGGCCTGCTGGTTGGCCTCATCCATGGCCCGGGCCTCAGGGCTGCGCATCCGGATTCTGCGCATGGCCTCTCGCATCTGCCGGCCGAAGCGCTTTACCCACTGCACAAACTTTTCGGCCGTGGTCATGTCCTTATCCATCAGCGCTTTCAGGTTCTCTTTTCTCGAGAACACGTCAAACAGGCTGTCCGCCACGATTTCCCCAAGTCTTTTTATTTCATATTCCTTAAATCGCCAATTTCTGCGTCATTCCTATTGACATACAGGGCCTGCTGTGGTTTAATTTATAGCGTTTAAATGTTTACTAAAACTAAACCCATTAGTTCGCTTCAAAGTTTAGTGAAAATAAACATCCTTCAGGAAGGGAGGAACTTCGATGAATATTGGTGAAAAGCTTCGTCAGCTGCGCCTACAGCGGGGGCTGACACAGGAAGAAATGGCAGACCGCTGCGAGCTTAGCAAAGGCTTTATTTCACAAGTTGAGCGGGATCTGGCCTCCCCTTCCATCGCCACCCTCACAGATATGCTAGAGTGCCTGGGCAGCTCCCTTTCAGCATTTTTCAATGACCGAGGAGATGAGAAGATTGTTTTCGCTCCCGGGGATATGTTTGAAAAAGTGGATGAAGAAAACCTGAAGGGCAGCATCATCTGGCTGATTCCTGATGCCCAGAAAAACGAAATGGAACCTATTTTGATGGATCTGGGCCCTGGCGGCGAAAGCCAAACCCTTCCTCCCCACGAGGGAGAGGAGTTCGGTTATGTGCTCAAGGGATGCGTAACGCTTTTTCTAGGCGAAAAAAAGCATAAGATTAAAGCGGGATATAGTTTTTGCATCCATCCTACCGCCGACCACTACCTAAAAAACACCGGCAAGACCGCCGCAAAGGTCCTTTGGGTCACCACGCCCCCCAGCTTCTAATTTAAAGGGAGAGAGCTGTTATGATTGAAAGCACGCATCTGATCGATCTGCAAAATCTATCCAAGGAATACGACGGTGTAACCGTTTTAAGCAATATCAACCTCTATGTGCGTAAAAAGGAATTCGTGACCCTGCTGGGGCCTTCCGGCTGCGGCAAGACCACCACTTTGCGCCTTATCGGCGGCTTTGAATACCCCTCCACCGGCCGGGTGCTGTTTGAAGGCCAGGATATTACAGATTTGCCCCCTTACAAGCGGCGGGTGAATACGGTATTTCAGAAATATGCGCTCTTTCCCCATCTATCCGTGCAAGATAATATTGCCTTTGGCCTAAAGCTCAAAAAGGTGCCCAAGGATGAAATTCGCCGCAAGGTGGACTATATGCTGGATCTGGTAAACCTTTCCGGCTACGGCAAGCGCAGTGTGGATGCCCTTTCCGGCGGCCAACAGCAGCGCATCGCTATCGCCCGAGCCCTGGTGAACGAGCCTGAGGTGCTATTGTTGGATGAGCCCCTGGGCGCGCTGGATCTGAAGCTGCGCAAGGAAATGCAATTAGAGCTTAAGAGTATGCAGCAGCGGTTAGGCATCACCTTTCTGTACGTGACTCACGACCAGGAGGAAGCGCTGACCATGAGCGATACCGTAGTGGTCATGCGGGATGGCCACATTTTGCAGATCGGTGATCCCAAGCGTATTTATGATGAACCCGCCAACGCCTTTGTGGCTGACTTTATTGGCGAGAGCAACATTTTGCGCGGCACCATGCTGCGGGATGAGTTAGTAGAATTTGCCAACCACGCCTTCCCCTGTGTTGACTCTGGCTTTGGCGAAAACGCTCCCGTGGATGTGGTCATCCGCCCCGAAGATATTATGATCGTGGGCGAGGACGTGGGACAGCTGGTGGGCACGGTTACGAGCGTTTTGTTCAAGGGCGTTCATTATGAAATGATGATTGATTGCGGCGCGGCCACCTTCAAAGTCCACTCCACCACCATGCAGCCCCAGGGCAGCCGGGTGGGCGTTAATATTGTTCCCTTCAACATTCATATCATGAAGCCCATGCAGGAGGGTACCAAGTGAACAGCAACCTGAAATTGCCTGCCTGGGCCTTTGGGGCCATGGGCGTGGGCCTGGTTCTCTTCATAGCGATGGTTGCTCTTTCGATCAAGCGCAACCGAGGCATGAAGCGCTCCTTGTTTGCAACTCCCTATACCCTGTGGATGATCGCCTTTACCGTATTGCCAGTAATCCTAATTGGCTACTACGCTTTCACGGATGCTAACGGCGTTTTTACCCTGGATAACTTCCGCAATTTCTGGGACAGCAACTACGCCAAGAATCAGCTGTATGCCACCTTGGGCCCGGATGCCGCCCAGTTTATGGTGCGGGGCACCGTGAATGTGGACACCCTGGTTTACTCCCTTTGGATGGCCTTTCTCTGCACTGCCATTTGCCTGGTGCTAGGCTATCCGGCTGCCCTGTTCATGGCAGACCGCAAAATGAAGATGGGGGCTTCCTTGGTGGTTTTGTTCATCATTCCCATGTGGATGAACTTTCTTCTGCGCACCATCGCCTGGATGAGCCTGCTTGAGGATAACGGCCTCATTAACAACTTTTTGCGCTCCATGGGGTTTGAGGGGGCACAGCTCCTTTATAACTCAGGCGCGGTGCTCCTGGGCATGGTGTACAACTATCTGCCCTTCATGGTTTTCCCCATTTACACGGTGCTCAACAAGCAGGATCCCAAGCTGGCAGAGGCCGCTCAGGATCTGGGCTGCAACGAATGGCGGACTCTGACCAAGGTGACCGTGCCCCTGAGCCTGCCGGGCGTAATCAGCGGCATCACCATGGTGTTCATGCCCTCGGTGACCACCTTCTTCATCCCTCGTATGCTGGGCGGCGGCAATACCATGATGTTTGGCGACCTGATCGAAGCCAAATTCCTTACCGAAGGCAGCTGGAATGTAGGCAGCGCTTTATCGCTGATTATGATGGTTTTGATCCTGATCAGCCTATCCATCCTGCGCAAGGCAGACCCCAAGGGTGAAGGAGGCGGCATCGTATGAGCAAGTTTTTCAAGCGATTCTACCTTGGCATCATTCTGGTGTTCCTCTACATCCCTATTGTGGTGCTGATCGTTCAATCCTTCAATG
Organism: Clostridia bacterium; assembly: GCA_017481185.1. The sequence goes on from JAFUPO010000288.1 coordinate 3,277, forward strand.
CAGGTAAAAGCCGCGCCAAGTGGGAAGGCTTCTCCCTGCGCTGGTACGAGGAACTGCTTCACGACCAGGCTATTCTCAACGCTTTGCAGGTGACCCTCAGCGTGGCTGTGCTGGCTATGATCATCTCCACCATTCTGGGCACCCTGGCGGCCATTGGCATTTACAGCATGAAAAAGCGCCCCCAGAGCCTGATGATGACCCTGACCAATCTGCCCAACACCATGCCGGATATCGTGACCGGTATCTCGCTGATGCTCCTGTTCATCTTCACCAAGGTGGAGCGGGGCTATCTGACCATGCTGCTGGCTCACATCACCTTTGATACGCCCTATGTGATTCTCTCGGTGATGCCCAAGCTTAAGCAGATGAATAAGCACACCTATGAGGCTGCTTTAGACTTGGGTGCAACCCCCACCTATGCCCTGACCCATGTTATTATCCCCGAGTGCAAACAGGGCATCATCACCGGCGCAATGCTGGCCTTTACCCTGTCGTTAGACGACTTCACCATCAGCTACTTCACCACCAGCCCCCTGGTGCAGAACCTGTCCACGCTGATCTACTCTGCGGCGCGCAAGGGCATTGAGCCTTCTTTGAACGCCCTTTCCGCGATCATGTTTGTGGCGCTGCTGGTGCTTCTGCTCATCGTCAACCGCCGTACAGCTGACAACAGTTAACCCGGCGTGAGACCATATCCGCTTCACATTGATTTGTCAAGGAGGTATGTTCCCATGAAAAAGCTGGTTTGTCTCCTGATGGTTTTCCTGATGCTCCCCTTCACCTTCGCCTCTGCGGCGGAAGAAATCACCGTGTACAACTGGTACGACTACATTGATCCTACCGTGTTCGACCTGTTCACTCAGGAGACCGGCATCAAGGTCAACCCTGTTTACTTCACCACCAATGAAGAAATGATGGTGCAGATCGAAGCCAGCCCCGGTGCCTTTGATGTGTGCTTCCCCTCCGAATACATGGTGGAGAGGCTGCTGGCCAAGGATCTTTTGGCTGAGATCAATTATGATAACATTCCCAATGCCAAATACATTCTTGAAAGCCTGCGCAACCCCAGCTATGATGCCAACAACGCCCATTCTGTGCCGTATATGTGGGGCACCGTGGGCATCCTCTATAACACCAAGATGGTTACCGAGCCCGTGGATTCCTGGGGCATCCTGTGGGACAGCAAGTATGTGAGCAACGTCTTTATGATGGACTCCATCCGCGACTCCATGGGCATCACCCTGAAGTATCTGGGCCACTCCATGAACACCCGTGACATTCTGGCCTTGGAAATGGCCAAGGCTAAGCTCATCGAGCAGAAAAAGGCCGGCATCGGCAAAGCCTCTCAGGTGGACGAGACCAAGGATAAGATGGTCAACAACGAAGCTGCCCTGGCCCTGGTGTACAGCGGCGATGCCCAGTATTCTATCGACCTGAACCCCGACCTGGCCTACGCCATCCCCAAGGAAGGCAGCAACGTTTGGGTGGACAGCATGGTCATCCCCAAGACGGCTAAGAACAAGGAAGGTGCCGAGAAGTTCATCGACTTCCTGTGTCGGCCTGAGATTGCCCAGATGAACTGCGAGGAGATCTGGTACTCCTCCCCCAACTCTGGCGCTATTGAACTGATGGGTGAGGATTATATCAACAATACGGTGATGAATCCCTCCGCCGAGGTCGTAGCCAACTGCGAATACTTCAACGATATTGACGAAGGCTTCCTGGCTGTGTACAACGCCCTGTGGCAGGAAGTGAAAAACGCTAAGTAATCGCTCCATAAGCAAAGGCGCTTTCCATCATGGAAAGCGCCTTTTTTCATAAAGGAAAAGCCCTTTTAAAAGGGCTTTTCCTTTATACCATTACACAGGCATCGTCTTATCCTGCACATTGAGCAGGGTGTTGTCGATCTGATACTTCTGAGCCTGGCGGTACTGGAAGTACTTCACAGCCACCTGGGGGAACAGGGCGTAGCTGAGCACGTCCTCCTCCTGCTCGTAGTACTCGCGAATCTCCTCACGATACTTATCCAGCTCGGGCGCGATGTCATCAGCAGGGCGATTGGTGATGACCTTGGCGTCGCCGATGCACTTCTTGCGCACATCCTCGTTCACAGGAGCGGGCAGACGGCCGTATTCGCCGCGA
>JAFUPO010000289.1 GCA_017481185.1 Clostridia bacterium
ATCAGTGGCACAAACAACACGCTGGGTTTGCTTATCGCAAATAAGCTTTTTGACAATGGAGAATTGGGAACGGGTCTTGGGCAATACCTTTAGCGGAATAGCATCAGGTAGAATAGGCAGATCAGCCATCCGCCATTTCTTATATTGTTCATTCAATTCATCCGGATCCTGAAGGGATACCAGGTGGCCTACCGCCCAGGTTACGATATGCGTTTTGCCCGTCAGGCAACCGTCGCCCCTCTGAGTGCAGCCCAACACACGGGCAATATCCCGGCCCACGCTGGGCTTTTCGGCAACCACAACGATTCTTTCCATCCCCGTGCTCCTTTGTAATATCTGAGCCTATATTTTACCACGAAACAAGGGCCTTCACAAGCGGGGTCTTTTTATGGTAGAATTAGTAAAAATGAAGCAAGGAGAACGCGATGATAAACAAGAGATTTCCTGGCACGGATATTACTGCTTCCCATTTAGGCCTGGGCGCTATGCGCCTGCCCAAGCAGGCTGACGGCTCCTTGGATGAAAAGGAGGCCATTGCGCTTATCCGCGAGGCCGTTGACGGCGGGATCACCTATGTGGATACGGCATACCCCTATCACGATGGGCATAGTGAAGAAGTGGTTGGCCGCGCCTTAAAGGACGGGTATCGTAAAAAGGTTACGCTGGTGACCAAATTGCCCATCTGGAAGGTGGAATCACGCCAGGATATGGATCAGGTGCTGGAGGAACAGCTGAGAAAGCTCCAGGTGGACTATGTGGACTTTTACCTGCTCCACGCCATGAGCGCAGACCGCCTGGAAAAGATGCGCAAATTGGATTATCAGCGTTTCTTGGAGGACAAAATCAAAGAGGGTAAGATCCGCTATCCTGGTTTTTCATTTCATGACAAGGAATCGGTGTTTCTGGAGATTCTAAACGATTATGATTGGAAGCTGGCCCAGGTGCAGATGAACCTGTTGGACGGCGAATATCAGGCAACGCTCCGGGGCATCAAAGCAGCTGGTGAAAAAGGCGTGGGCGTGGTGGTTATGGAACCTCTTAGAGGCGGCGCACTGGCGAAAGCCACAGGGGAAGTGAAGGCCCTTTACGATCGTTATCCCGCAAAGCGCACCCCTGTGGAATGGGCGCTGCGCTATCTGATGGAGATACCGGAGGTCGTGAATATCCTCAGCGGCATGAGCACCCGTCGGCAGGTATGGGAGAATATCAGAATCTTTGAGTCCGTTGGGGGCCAGGCGCTGACAGACGATGAGAAGGCTTTGCTGGATAAGGTGAAGAATGTGTATTTGTCTCGCATCAAGACGGGATGCACTGGCTGCGCCTATTGCCAACCCTGCCCTCAGAACGTTGCGATTCCGAAAATTTTTCAGGTCTATGATGAGGCTAGGATGCTGGATAACGGGAAGTTCTCCAAATTCTATCAGGTGACTTGTGAAAAGGAAAAGGATGCTTCTCGGTGTATTGCTTGCGGTCAGTGCGAAGGCGCCTGCCCACAGAATCTGCCGATCATTCGCTATTTGAAGGAGATTCATGAGGAAACGCTGGAAAGCCGGCAATAAGGCCCTTTCAGGCTGTTGATGCGAAGGGTGCTTCTCGATTGATTGCGAGCAACCATCTGGAAATCAACCATTGCGATTAGCTTACAAATTTGATGCAAAAAAGGGTTGATCGGCATAGCCGCAAAAACTTTTGAGGCTATGCCGGTAATCACCTTGATGGTGAATAGTAAAAAGCCGCCTGTCCAACAGGCGGCTTCAGCGTGTCGAAAAAGTGGCATACGCCACTTTTTCGAGGATGCTAAGGAA
>JAFUPO010000290.1 GCA_017481185.1 Clostridia bacterium
TTATCTACGTCAGCCCCCTGGATAAGATCAAGGAGCAGGTGGCCCGGGGCGAAAAGCCCAGCCTGAATTTGTACTTTGCAGGCAAGAACGCCATTGCGGACTTCAAGAGCCAGCAGGATCTGGTGATCACCCTCTTTGACGTGGCCAACGGCCGCCCGGCTTTCGGTATGTCCAAGGGCGGCGGCGAGATTCCGTGGTACGTGTTTGAATTGCCTGTGGTGGGCGTCAGCGTCAACGCCCCCACCATGCTGGCGGATGCGCCCATGCTGCGCACCTACATCAACGCCTACGATGCCAAGCCCCACACTCTGGACGCCCTGGTGGAGGCCCTGGTGACCGGCCCCGAGGCCTTCAAGGGCCAGGATCCCATTGACAGCTTCTGCGGCCTGTGGGATGCAAAAATCTGATCAATTGGCAGCGCAGCTCCTTTGGGGCTGCGCTGTTTGACTTTCATCGCCCCGCGCCATATAATGGTACTATTGAAACACAAAAGGAGCGGTCGCCATGCGGTTCAAGCGGCTTATGATCATACTGCTGGCCTGTTTGCTGGCTTGGCCTTTGTGCGCCCAGGCAAGCTTTTCCACCGATACAAATGCCATTGAAGAAGCCGCCAAGTCCGTGCTGATGCTGGGCAATTATGTGGGCGATGAGCTGATGGGTACGGGCAGCGGTTTTGTGGCCTTTGACAGCCAGACCCTGATTACGAATCACCATGTGATCAAAGGCGCTCAGTATATTTATGCCAGCGATGACGTAGGCAATATGTATGAGCTGGACAAGGTGTACTGCGTCAGCGAGAGCATGGATATCGCCATTTTGGGGTTTAAAAAGCCTACGGCTCTGAAGCCCCTGGCGCTGGGAACCGGCAATGACTTAAAACGCGGCGAACCGGTGGTAGCCATCGGCAGCCCCATCGGCATCAAAAACACAGTGTCCATCGGCAATGTCAGCGCTGTTTACATGAGCGATAATCAGCCCCTAATCCAGATCACAGCCCCCATCTCTCATGGTTCAAGCGGCGGCGCATTGTTTGATGATGCAGGTCGGGTCATCGGCGTCACCAGCGGCGGTTTTGAGGGAGGGCAGAACCTGAATGTGTCCGTTCAGGGCAGTGTGCCTTTGGCTCTGTATGCCGCATGGGATGGCAGAACCTATCATTTGGACAACTGGCCCAGCGAAACGCCTATGGACTTTGCTGCCGGTGAAAAGCTGGCGGCCAATGACGCCCCTGCTTTTGCTGTGCAGACCCAGGAGGACTGGCTCTGTCCGGTTTGCGGCAAGGAAAATCAAATGAATTTCTGCCTGGGCTGCGGCGCGGCCAAGCCCCAGTGGCAGTGCGCCTGCGGGCAGATCAACGTATTCAAGTTCTGCGGCGTTTGCGGAAAGAGTCAGGAGACGCTTCTTGATGAATTCAATGCTGCTTTGGCCCTGGTGGAAAGCGGCGAATATGAAAAGGCTGTCAGTGCCCTGGAAGCGTTGGGAGATTACAACTGCGGCGGTTTGGCCTCGAGGGCAGGCAATAACGTAGCGGCCAGCGATCAGATCGCCAAGGCCTATTACCACTGGGGCGAGGCTCTGGAAAAGGAAAAGGATTACCTTGGCGCTTCCCTAAAGTATGATGAAGCAGATGGGTACGCCGACGCATCTGAAAAAATGCGGGAGATGGGCTATCTCTATGCCGGGGTATGCTTCGATGAAGGCCGATACCTGGCAGCTTCTGAATTCTACCTGGTGCTGGGAGATTATAAGGACGCCTACGACAGGGCTCTTGAAAGCGGCTACAAGCTGGCCGAAACCTATATCAGCGACAATGATGAGGACGAGGCCGTTAAGCTCTTCACTGCTTTGGACGACTACAAGGACTCCGCTGACCGTATCAAGGAGGCCTACTGCCACAAGGGCCAGCGTTTCACCGACCTGGGCTCCTTTGGGGAAGCCATCCTGGCCTATGAAGCAGCGGGGGATTATGCCCCTGCCAAGGAGGGCCTCAAGCGCACCCACTATCTGCGGGCAGAGGCTCTGCTCACCCTTATGGATTACGCCGAAGCCATTAAGGCCTTTGAGCAGGCGGGGGATTATGAAGATGCGGCTGAGCGCGTTAAAGATACGTATTACCGTGAGGGTGAGCGTTATCTTTCCGAAGGTAAATACACATTGGCACAAAGCTCCTTTAGAAAAGCAGGAGATTATAAGGATGCGGCTGAGCGCGTAAAAGCTGTTTATTATCTTGAGGGCGAACAGTATCTTTCCGAAGACAAATTTGCTTTAGCAAAAACCTCCTTTGAAAAAGCAGGGGATTATCGCGACGCCCCGAACCCGCTTCAGAAAATAAAATTCTCTATGGGAATGAAGTCGCTGGAGAGCGGAAAATGGGCAGATGCGATTGCACAGTTTAAAGGCTGTTCGGCGGATGATACGCTGATCAGAGAAAAATTGACGGAGGCTTACAAGGGGCAAATACAATACTATATTGATGTGGGCCAGATTAGTTTCGCCCGCGACTGCTATAATCAGGGGATCGAAGCAGGATGCGCTCTTGAGGAGACGGTGTTGGCAGCTCCCCAGTTAACGGGCGAATATACCCTTAAGGTGCTGACCATGGCTCGGGACATGGGATTCATCAAAAAGCTGGACAAAAATGAAAACACCTATGATGAGAAATATACAGAGGGCGTCAGCCTAATGGAATCAACCCTCGGGCTGAATGGGGATGGAAGGATCACGCTTGCCGAGGCGGAAGCATTAGAGAATGTAATCTATCCGGGTTCAAGCGGCGAACAGGTGAAAGCTGTGCTTGAAAAGCTCTGCGACTTGGGCTATATCGATAAGCTGAACGACGACCACGGCACCTACGCCTCCAAATTGAAAAAGAGCGTTCAGAAGGCGGAAAAGGCCCTGGGGTTGGCGGGGGATGGCATCCTGACCCCGGAGGAGCAAACTGCGATTTTGAACAGACCGGTGGAAGCCCCGGGAAAAGTGACCAACGTGAAGGTAAAAATCAGCAAGGGAGATGTTACCCTGACCTGGTCAAAGGTGAAGGGGGCAAAGTATTACACCATCTTCCGGGATGGCAAACAGATCGGCCGCACCGAAAACGCAAAGTATACGGACGAGAATGCGACCATGGGGGAATTTCATGCCTATGAGGTACTTGCCAACAAGTATACGCAGGCAGGCACCCAGAAAAGCTGGGATCATGTGTATGTGGAGCCAGTGTATGAGTCTGTTTCTCTGAAGAATATATGGGGCTATTCCGCCGCCTCCCACATCAAGGTCAGCGGCGTCCGCAAAGAGAGCCAGATGTGGGATGGAGACGACCTGATCATGCTCGTTTACAAAAAGATAGACGGAACGAAGTACCGGATGTTTCTCAGATTTGAAAACTATAATACCGGTTGGGATTGGGATAACGGTGGCATCGCAAGCCAGCGGGGGTTGGATACGATTAACGCCAAAGGCAGAACAGATGGATACAAGCGGTTTAGCCTCCATTCAAGCAGCTATGTGGTGCTCAATGTGTCAAGCGTAGAATGGACTTATTGACTCTCGCCGCCCGGATATTTCCGGGCGGTTTTATGGTGCGCTACTTTCCATCAGGCGCTTTTTGTTATATACTATTCGGGATACACCAATGAAGGGGGAGCCTTATGAACGCCAACGTATCCTGCATAACCTGCCTAATGGGCAAAATAGAAAAGACCATCCGGGGTTTTCAGGACGAAGCAAAAAAGATGGACTGCCTCCAGGAGATCATGGCCTTTTACTGCCGAGAGGGCCGAGATCATTCGGCTCCCTATCTGTCTCGGGGGGCGGACGCCATCGTTGCCAAGTATTTTGGCGAAGTCATGGACTGGCGGCCTGTGAAGAGCCGGTATAACCAGTATATGCTGGGCAAGGAGGCGCTGATTGAAGCCCGCATCCGCCAGAGCGCGGATGTGCTGGCGGCCTGCATCCAGCACGTGTGCGCAGGCAACTATATTGACTTTGGGGCTGTGGATCAGGTGGATGATACCATCCTGGAAAGCCTGCTCCGGAAGGCGGCGGCTGAAAAGCCGGATCCTCAGGAGCTGGAGCATTTTCGCCGCGATCTTGAGGGGGCAAAAAGGCTGGTCTATCTTACCGATAACTGCGGCGAGGTGGTGCTGGATAAGCTCTTTGTGAAGCTGCTCAAGGAGATGTATCCCCAGATTGATGTGACCGTGGTGGTTCGGGGCGCGCCGGCGGTGAACGACGCCACCCTGGAGGACGCTTATGAGGTGGGGCTCACCGCCATCGCCCCCTGCATGGGCAACGGCTCCAACGCCCCCAGCACCCTGCTGGCGGAAATCAGCCCTGAGGTGAAAGCCCTGCTTAAAAAGGCGGATGTGATTATCGCCAAGGGCCAGGGGAACTTTGAGGGCCTCTATGGGGAGGGGCTGAACCCCTACTTCATGTTTTTGTGCAAGTGTGAACTGTTTGTGCGCCGCTTCGGGCTGGGGCTCTACGCCTCCGTTTTTGCCCGGGAGGACCGTATTCGAATGATCTTTTAAGGAGTACGATCGATGCTTTATCTGATCCTGGCTGTCATTTCCAGTATGCTGGTATCCGTTGTGATGCGCCTGAGCCAGCAAAAATGCCAAAGCCGCCTAACGGTGCTGGCCATGAACTATGTGATGTGCAGCCTGACGGCGCTGCTTTTTATGACAGAGCCCCTGATTCCCCAGGGGGAGGGCAGCGGTTTTGCATTGGGGCTGGGCGTGGTGAACGGAGTTTTGTATCTGGGCAGCTTCATGCTTTTGCAGTACAACATTCGCATTAACGGCGTGGTGCTGCCCTCCACGTTTATGAAATTGGGTATCCTGGTGCCCACGTTGATGTCCATGCTGGTATTCGGCGAAAGGCTGACCCTTCTACAGGGTGCGGGCCTGGCGGCGGCGGTGGCGGCCATCTGGCTCATCGGCTCCGAAAGGGGCCAGGGCAAGGCGAAAAGCATCGGCTGGCTTCTGTTTCTGCTGGCAGGGGGCGGTTTAGCCGACGGGGCCTCCAAGGTGTATGAGGAGTTGGGCGCCCCGGCCTTCAAGGATCATTTTCTGCTTTTGACCTTCTTTGTGGCGCTGATCCTGTGCGCTATTTTGTGCATCGCAAAAAAAGAAACGATCACCCGGCGGGAGATCGTTTATGGCCTGGCACTGGGCGTGCCCAACTATTTTTCAGCCCGGTTTTTATTGCTGTCCCTGAGCGAGATTCCGGCGGTGATCGCCTATCCCACCTACAGCGTGGGCACCATCGTGGCGGTGACCCTGGCAGGCCTGGCGGCTTTCCATGAAAAGCTCACCCAGCGGCAGCTCATCGCCCTGGGCGTTATCCTGGCTGCCCTGGTGATGCTGAACGCTTAAAACGATTTTGCTGCCAAATGAAAAACAGGCCGCACAGAATAATCTGTACCACGGTGGAGGCAGGGGTAGCCAGCCCGATATGGAAAAGGGAAATGGGCTCCTGCTGGCTCATAAAGTAAGAAACGGGGATGCGCACCCCAAAGGCCCCCACAAGGCCCTGGAGCATTACGAAAAAAGTGTTGCCGCAGCCGTTGAAATAGCCGATAAAGCAGAAGAGGAAGCTGACCAGCAGCGTATCAATCGCATAGGCTTTGAGATATTCTGCCGCCGCCTCAATGATGGGCGCATCCTTGGCGAAAAGCCCGGCTAGCACCTCGCCATGAAAGAAGGTGGCCCAGGCCATCACTACGCCCGCGGCCAGAGAAGAAAGGATGCCGCACCAAAGGGCTTTGCGGGCCCGCCGGGGCTTTTGCGCGCCCATGTTCTGGGCCACAAAGGCGGCCATGGACTGCATATAGGCTGAGGGCACCAGCATCAAAAAGCCGCAGAGCTTTTCAGCCACGCCCACACCGGCGGAGGGGGTCAGCCCCAGATCGTTCACGATAGCGATGATCACAAGGAAAGAAATACTCACCAGCAGGTCCTGCAGGGCGATAGGGGTGCCCAATTTCAGCACCCCCAGGATATGGCCCTTGCAGGGCTTTAATTCTTTGCGGGTAAAGGTGAAGGGCAGCTCCCGCCGCCTAATAATGAACAGGGAGAGGATTACGCTCACAGCCTGGGCAAATACCGTGGCCCAGGCCGCCCCAGCAGCGCCCAGGTTAAAAACTGCCACTAGCAGAAGATCGCCTAGAATGTTCAAAACGCAGGCGATGGCTACGGTATATAGAGGCATCTTTGAATCACCGATGCCCCTGAAAACGCTGCCTACCAGGTTATAGGCCACAATGAACACCGTGCCGCCGCCGCAGATGGCGATATAGGCGATGGTCTCTTCAATGGCCTCCTTGGGCGTCTGCATCACAGCGGTGAGCAGGGGCGCAGCCGCAGCCACAGCCACGGAAAGGAGCGCCGCCATCACGCCGAAAAGCCAGATGCCGCTGCCGATGATCTGCCCGGCCTCCTGCTTGCGGCCCTCGCCGATCTTGCGGCCCACCAGAACCGTGAGGCCCATGGCCAGGCCGGTGATGACCACCGTGACCGAGAGCATCAGCTGGCTGCCTGTGGATACGGCGGATACGTCCGCCGCCTGGGCGAACTGCCCCACCACCAGCAAGTCCACCGCGCCGTACATGGTTTGCAAAAACAGGGCCAGCAATACCGGCAGCGCAAAGCGGATCAGGGGCGCAAAA